>CAMEJG010000001.1 GCA_945919465.1 uncultured Anaeroplasma sp.
CTGTTGGAGTTGTTGTTGATTCTCCTCCTCCACAGCTTGCTAGAGTAGCTGTTGCACCTAAAACAGATACTGCAGTGAAAAATTTAAATAATTTTTTCTTCATATCATTTCTCTCCTTACTATAAGACAATTGTTATTTAAGCAATTGAATTATTAAAAATGTATGAAGATATTATATTCTATTTATTTTATTATTTCAACTGTTTTTTGCATAAAATTTCAAAAATAACTATATTTATTTTGAAAAAACATCATTTTTGACGAATTTAATTCGAATAAAATCATTTTTTATAAATTAATATTTAATTAAGAAAAAATGAATTTATGTAAAATATTTATAAAATTAATCATATTTCAATAATTATAGAATGCATTTAATACATATATTAATTTTAAATTAATTTTTGAATATTTTTTTTCATAAGATAAATCATTTTTTTAATTTAAAACTGAATATTCTTAAATTAGTATCAATATACCATTTTCGCATAAAATAAAAAATAGCTAACACTTTCGTATCAGCTATGATATATCTCTAGTGGCGGAGCAAGAGGGATTCGAACCCTCGCACCAGTTACCCGGTCTACTTCCTTAGCAGGGAAGCCTCTTGAGCCTCTTGAGTATTGCTCCAATTATTAAGCGCTCCTACATTATAACCTATTGAAAAACTAAAGTCAAATGTTTTATAATATTTTAAGAAATTTTAATTAAACTTCATTTAAATATTTAAAAAAGACTATGCCATTAATTCTAGCATAGTCTCTTAGTTTTAATTTAAGCCTTCTCTAACCTTAGCTTCAATCTCTTTTGCAATTTCAGGATTATTTTTAATAAATTCCTTAGCATTTTCTCTTCCTTGTCCAATCTTATTTCCTAAATAAGAAAACCAAGCTCCTGCCTTATTAATAATTCCTAATTCAACTGCTAAATCAACAAGCTCACCTGTCTTAGAAATACCCTGTCCATAGATAATATCTACTTCTGCTGTTTTGAATGGTGGAGCAACCTTATTTTTAACTACTTTAATATTAGTTCTATTACCTAATATATTGGTACCATCCTTAATAGCCTCTCCCTTTCTAATCTCCATACGAACAGATGCAAAAAATTTTAATGCTCTTCCACCAGTAGTAGTTTCAGGATTACCAAACATCACACCAACTTTTTCTCTTATTTGGTTGATGAAGATAGCAACACAATTAGTTTTACTGATAATACCTGATAATGTTCTCATTGCTTGAGACATTAATCTTGCATGTAGTCCAACATGATTATCTCCCATGTCGCCATTAAGCTCTGCTTCTGGTACTAATGCAGCAACAGAGTCAATAACAATAATATCGACACTACCTGATTCTATTAAGGCACGAGCAATATCTAACGCCTGCTCACCACTATCAGGCTGAGCCAAAATAAGATTAGCAATATCTACACCTAAATTTTTAGCATAGACAGGATCTAATGCATGCTCGGCATCAATAAATGCTGCATATCCTCCGTTTGCCTGAGCACTAGCAATCGCATGTAGTGCAAATGTAGTTTTTCCTGATGACTCAGGTCCATACATTTCAATAATTCTTCCTTTAGGATATCCTCCTACTCCTAAAGCTCGATCAAGTGATATAGAACCAGATGGAATAACATCAATTTTTCTATCCACCTCATCACCCAATCTCATAACTGCGCCCTTACCAAATTCTTTTTCAATTTGCTTAAGAGCATTATCTAAGGCTTGTAGTCTTGAATTTTCAGCCATATAAAAACACCTCCAATAGAATAATAGTAAGTTTTTTCAAAAATTTTTGGTTTTTTTTCAATTTTTATTAAAAAGATTCAAAAATTATCTTTCTACTATTATAAAAATACTCAATACCAGATAGTATTGTCAATAAGCAAGATAACATAATTAATACATAAGATATCCAAAATATTACTTGATGTAACCCTACAAAAAATGAAATACAAAGTCCAACCATAGTAACTAAGGTTTTAAGTTTTCCCATTTTACCAGCTGCAATAACCTCACCCTTACTAGAAGCAAGCATTCTAATACCACTAACTCCAAATTCTCTAATAAGCATAATCATAAATACCCATAAAGGCATTAATTCTATACCATTAAGATTAACATTATCAGCCATAAACATAGTCATAGCAGTAAATACCAAAAGCTTATCAGCTAGTGGGTCTAAAAACTTACCAAATGTAGTTACTAAATTATATTTTCTAGCAATATGCCCATCTAAAAAATCAGTGAAAGATGCAATAGCAAATAAAATAAATTCAATAAAATATAAATATGATAGTCCACTATTAGAACTAAAAATATTTTCTCTTAAAACTGGTATATAAAATAATACAATCATAATAGGTATTATTAATATTCTAATTAATGTTAATTTATTAGGAAGTGTCATCCCATGTTTTTCCTTTGTTTCCATCTTTTTCACCTCATATAAATTATATCAAAATCTATTACTAAAAACAAACTAATTATTCACCAATAATTCTATTTATAAATGATTCTATACCACCTAATATAAAATTAGAAGCTTGATAACAACCATTATCAATTATTTTAGCTATATAAATAAATAAATTACCATTACCTTCAACATAAAAGGCTTCATCATTCAAATCATTATTTCCAGTAGAAATAAATATTATAAATCCTATTACTAAAATTAATAAAATAATAATTAGACTCTTCTTATTCTTCATATCATCACCAAGAAAATGATAATATGAATAAAGAAAATAATTTATCAAATTTTATATAATAATACCAATTATTCCTAAAATAATTGCAGCAATTATTCCAATTCCAGTACCAATCAATATTATTCTATTTAATTTAGATAATCCTTTAATTTCATTATTAATTTTTTTATTATTTTCATCAATTAAAAAAATATCATTTTTTATTTCATTTATTTCTTTATCTAAATTTTCATTAATATTATTTATATTCTCTTCATGCTTTTTTATTATTATAGATAAATCCATTTGCTTTTTAGCAATATCCTCTTGAGCTTTAAGCTGTCTAATAACATTTTTAAGCTCTTCTCTTGCCATTTCATCTATTTCCTCTTCAGATGCTTGATTTAATCTCATTTCAAGCTCAGCTACAACACATCGATTCATTGTAATATTAGTAACACCTAAATTAAATAAATATTTTGTAATTTCCGCTAAAGCCTTTTGATATTCAAAGCTTTTTTCTAAAGCCTCAGTATTTTTAATTGTTGCATCAGCTAATGCCATTTGAGTTTCCTGTATTGACTCAATAGTCCCCTTCATTCTAAAAAGACCCGTTTTCATATCTTTAGCATTTTGAGCTTGAATTCCTGCAAGCTCAGCCTTTTCCTTTGCAGCAATTAAATTATTTCTTAAATCATTCATTCTAGAAAATTGTCCTTGAATTATTTCAGGCACATCATTTTCATCTACAGTGGAAATAGAGAAAAAATCCTTTTTCTCCTCCACAAAATCACTCCCAATCAATTATATTTTTAATATCCTCTTTTAATCCTGGATTCTTATTTTCAGCTGAATCAATATTATTAGATATTTTTTTCATATTCTCTTTATTATCATTCATACTCTTAATTAATGTATCATTAGCTTTAACTTGAGCTATAATTGCCTCATCTATAGCCTTCTTTGTATCAATTGCTTGAACCCAAACATCATTTTCTTTATAAAATATCTTTTTATTAGCCATAGCATTATATTCGTTCATAAGCTTAATTCTATCATTTCTTCTATTATGAAGTTCAATTCCCATTATCATATCAGTAGTAAGTGCAATAATAGTTCTTCCTACACCAACATAATTGATACGAAGTAAAAAGCCCCCCATGAAATTAATTTGATTCCCATTTGATTTAATTAAAGAATTAATCAATGCATCTACTAAATCAATAGATGTCATTGTAGTAGTCGCAATAGACATCATTCTTACAATTGTTCTATTATTAAAAGGAATAGTATTTTTTAAAATTATTTTATTTAATTGTCTAATACTTTTAATATTATTTTCTTTAACAATTTTAATTAATTGTCTAATAAAATAAAATAATCTTACTAATATCTCATTAATTAATACTGGAATACATTGTTTACCAATTTGTAAAGCATTATTAGCATTAATATAAGATAAAAAATCTAATGATTTATTATTTTCATCCTTTAATACCTTGCCACTAATTAAATCACTAGTCCATCCAGCAATCTTTTTATCACTATTTTTAAATGGAGCTAGACTTGAAAATTCCTTTAATGTATTACTTATATCTTTAGGAGTACCTTTAATCATCATATTAGGATTTTTAGCAAATAAACTAGTAATATTAAAACACCATTTAATAATACCATTTAATAATCCATTGCTATTATTAGTTTCTAATTCTTTAATTATTGATAAAACAACATTATTTTCACCTAATGAGCTTGCTTTAGCCTTCATTGAATTAATTCTAGTCAAGCTACTATTATCACTAATAGAAAATTCCCCAACAAAAAAAGCATCAATTAATCCTGCCAAAACGCCACATCCAGCACTAACAGCATAATCAATCGTATCTCCATTATTTTCTAATCTATTAATTTTATTACTCAAATTATCAATTTCAAGCTTAATATCCGTTAATTGTTGATTTAGTATTGAATCTTTATTATCATTATTTTCAAATTGTAATACTTCAACTTCAATCTCACTATCAGACTCACTTGTCTTTATTGACGCAAGAGGCTTAATATTTATTTCTTCCATACTATCGCTCCTTACAAAAAAGTTAACTATATTATAACAAATTAATAATAATCAATAAAGAAAAAAGAATTACAAAAAATAAATTTTTCATTATTTGATTAAAAATTATAATTTTATAATAATAAATAATAATATTACAACATTTTCTAATTTATAATTAAATTTTCAAATAGAAAAAGCATAAATTCTTAAATAGAACTTATGCTAATAATTTAATAACTTATTTTAATTAATTTATAATGTTTTATATTCCAAATATAATTATTTACTTTTAATTAATTCAACTATTTTAATAATAACAGGATATAATATTCCTGCAATAGGCCATACAATCCAAGTAATATGCCAATCATTTGATATGAAACTATATGTAAGATATATGGCTACTACAAGCATCCAATAAAGACTAGATACTAAACTTACAGACTTATTAGTTTCTTTTCTTTCCTTTGTATACTCACCTTCCTGTAAAATCTTATTATATGCTGACATTTGACAACTAGCTACAATCAGTAAAAATACACCAATTGCTACAATTAAAAGTAATGCACAAACACCAGCTATAGCATATTCACCATCATTAATAAAAGCACTAACTAATAAAGGAATCACACACAATACACATAAAATAATTCCAATTACCATCATGATCATATATGTTTGATAATAATTATTCTTCTTTTCATTAATATAACCAGTAACTCCATATTGAGTTTCAAAATCTTGACTATTAATAAATTCATATTTATTTAATTTAAAACCAGAAACAACAAATAATATTACTGCAATAGTTACAATTGCTAATAATGTAATCACTCCTATAGCTGAAGCTAAAATATCACTAATAAAGCCTAAATAAGAAAACATTACAAGTAACAATAATGTAATAGGAGATAAAATACATAAGACAACTCCTATTGCTACATAATATTTAGTTTTATTATTAATAGCTAAATAATCATTTACCTCTGTTAATGATATCATTTTCTTATCACTATTTTCTTTTATTGGAGAATCATCTTCAACATCTAAATCATCCTTTAATAAATAATCAGTAGATACTCCAAAAATTTGACTTAATTCAATAATCTTACTAATATCAGGAATAGATTGAGCTCCCTCCCATTTTGAAACTGATTGTCTAGAAACACCAAGCTTAAGTGCTAAATCCTCTTGACTCATTCCAGCCTTTTTTCTTAAATTAATTAATTTGTCTGCAAAAATCATATTCATTTCCTCCCTAATTGCAGCATAATATTATCATTTTTTATAATTACATACCACCAATCCAACTTGGAAATTTGTCAACTGACAGTTGCAAAAGCCTATTTTTCTATAAAAATAAACCAATTATACCTAAAATTAACAAATGAAAAGGATAATAAATATAAAATGCCCATTTCATAATTCTATTAATTCTATCATTATTACTCTTTTTTCCATTATAAAAATATAATGGTAATAATGCTAAAACAACACCAAATTGAATCAATCCATATATTAAATCTAATGCAAATAGATAAACTAATGCATATATACTTACATAAAATAAAGACCATATTATTTGTTTGAAAGGTTTACCTCTATTAGATCCAATAGACAGAATAACAAGTGCTGCTATTGAACTCCAATCAGCTGGAAAGGATACAATACATAATAAGAAAATAATTAATATCTTTTGCCAATTCTTTAATTTATTAGAATCATTTATCATAAGCATTAATAATCCAATAAAATAAGCCCATAAAACACTAGCCTGATTTAAAAATCTAGTAATTCCTTCTCCTGTTGCAAATGGAATTATAGCAAGCCATCCATATTCCTTAAAGCTCATAGATTGTATCATATAAGGAACATGAGATATTAAAGAAAAAATAAATATTCTTAATAAATATTTTTTCTTATCTCTTGTATAATGATATCCCTCTGCTATAAAATATGCCATTATTGGAAATGCTAGTCTTCCAATAATATGCATTATTATCGCAATAACATTATTAGAATATCCTGGATATATTAACCAAGTCAAATGATCAATAGTCATAGCTAAAATAGCAATTAATTGTAAATGTAATTTATTTAATTTTTTAATATTCATAAAAATATAACACCCCAAACAGCAATTCTATATAAATGCATATGAATTACAACGCAATAATTAATTTAATAAATATTATCTAAATTATTTAGTAAGAATATATTAACATAAAGATATTATATATTCATAGATAATACCATAAATAACATTAAATACCAGTTTATTTTTATGTTATTAATATATTTATATAATCTTTTCTATTTATTATTTACAAACAATCAAATTCTACAACACAATAATCCAGCCATCATCTATTTTAACAGATGACTTTACATTTATTGAATTGGAGATATTAGATGAATTAGTTAATGAACTTGTTTGAAAAGCTAAAATATTTAGCATCTCATTAAACAAATATTCTCTTCTGATTTTTCCGTGCTCAATATAATATATATTTCATTGTATAAGTTAATTAAATATTCTTTTTTATCGTTTTCACTTTAGAGCTTTCGCATTAATATATCATTTAATTAATTAAGAATCAATATATTAGGAACCATTTTTACGAATTTTAAGGCAAAAGTGTCCTAACTTTCGCATAAGAAATAAAAATGATTTATTTTGATTTTTTTCAATTCCACCACCAAAAAGCAGTTTTTACATGATAGTTTTATCCTTTCGCGTAGTTTTCATTTAAAATTTATACCTTTCGTGTAGATGGATTGCCACTTAACATTATTTTTTATTACTTCACTAACTAAATTTCACTTCAGCTTTTAATTCTAATTTGACATCTCTTATTGTTTTTCCTAATGTTTTCAAATTTATGACATTACTAAAAAACATTTCATATAAAAGTAATATATTTAAAGTTTTATTTAATTTTCCATATTAGTAATTAATAACTTACTACTTATAAAACATCATTTTTTCCACTTACTACTCTACTTGTGATTAATCCATATAGACTTCATTTAAAGTGATATTATTTTTCATGGATAAGAGCCTAAGTATTTTTTAGCAATCATATTATTTTCCAAGTTCTTTTTCACAATTTATAGAAAATAAAATCTACGAATATTACTTCGTAGATTTTTCTATTTTATAGCATTATTTAATTTTAGGTAACTCTAATTATAATTCAATATATAATTTTTAACTATTATCTTTTCTTAACTGTTTTAATTAGTGAATAGATTACTATTATAATAATAGCCATTATGATGAATATACTTGTAAATATAGATAGTAGTTTCATATCATTAGAATATTCACCACTAGCTAATATTAAAGTATTTTGTAGAACTAAAACAGACATAATTGCTGCAATCATATTTATTAGTCTAATTTGCTTAACAATAGAATCATCATTAGCTTTAACCTTATTAATGTTAATAATCGCCATTGTAATACTATAGGTAGTATATGCTGCCATGGAAATAGCTGGTATTAATCCCCAATCATAAATTCTTTTATTTTGAACGAGTATTACAGCAGGACCTATCATAGCTATTGTTGTAATAATTAAAATAATAAATGAAATAAAAATGATAATATTTTGTTTAGTCGTCTTTCCATTTTTATTGCAATTTTTGCCTAAGATAAGCAATGTTTTTATAAACATTAATAATAAATAATAACCAAAAATACTAAGATGCCATATAGAATTAAAAACAAATCCAATTACTCCATTATATATTGAGAAGGCAAAATTAATTAATACTGAAATGCTTGCGAAAATGTATGTTCTCCTATTATAATCAATTTTCAAATAATTAATTATCTTTTTCATCATAACTAGTAATTAACCTCTTAATAAAATCAGAAACTTCATTGACAGGAATTTCACAATCATCAAATATCCAATTAAGTATAAGAGATGATATTCCATTCATATAAAAATCCATCATATATTTATGCCATTTCAAATCTAAACCAAATTTTTTCATAATAGGTGAAAATAAAGAATTAAACATATTTTCATATGTAGCATCAGACTTAAATAGATTGGGATAATTCTTGACTGCTTTATATACTCTTTTGTTTTCTTTAATAAAATTTAAATAAGGAATTAAGTATTCATCCTTAATCAAATATAAATCTTTTAGATTATTATTATTTATTATAGATATATTATCACTAGAATTAAAATGCTTAGAAAATGAAATAGATAAACTAGAAATAACCTCTTCTAACAAATCATTCAAATTGGAATAATGAAGATAAAATGTAGATCTATTTACATTTGCCTCTAAGCAAATATCCTTAATTGTAATATATTCAAAATCCTTGTGCTCAAGAAGAATAATAAGTGCATCATTCATTTTCTTAGCGGTATTAAAATATTTACTTTCATTTTTATTCATGATTGATGCACCCACTTTCTACTCTTCTGAAATTTCCTTTGCTAATTCAGTAATTTCAAATGCATATTTTTCTTTTCTAGTTTTTAAGATTAGTGAATAGATTGGATAATTAATTACACATGCTGTTAAGCCAATTACTCCTAAAATAATACCTAATACTAATCCAATTATATCACTTGGACCAAAATCTGTCATTATCATACTCATTCCTGAACCTAAAATTAAAGCAGATACAGTTCCAAATGTGAAAGCAAAAATATTTGCAGGTTTTTTCACCTTTTGATCTAGTTTTTTTAATCTTACCACCTTTGAAGCTGTTTTTGGTGCATATTCTTCTGCAATACGCTTTGCATATACTTTGTCTAAATTTTCCATTTTAATATCCTCCTTGTCTTTATGACATATATAGGATATTAAATTATTAATTCTATCTGAACAACACAAATTTAATAAAGTGTTGATTTTAAAAAAAATTATTGAAAATGAATTTAAAATGTTTTCTTTTTCAACAAGCGATACAAATTCTCTAAAGATAAGTTCTTCTAGATATTCTAATTTTAGCAACAAGAATAGAATAGTGGTACATAATTTCTTGACCTAACTGGTACAAAATACCTTGACTTTATCACCTTTCGTTCCGTATTCATTGTATATAAGGAAAAAGAGCTTTGCAAAAGTGCGGTTAAACACTCTCACAAAGCTCTGCTGTTTACTTACAGAACGGAACTAACTCCCTTTATGCAAAGAAAAAAATAGCCAATACTTTCATATCAGCTATACTTAACTATAATGGCGGAGAAGAAGGGATTTGAACCCTCGCATCGTTTCCGATCTGCACGCTTTCCAAGCGTGTCCCTTCAGCCTCTTGGGTACTTCTCCAAAAAAATAAATCCTTTTGGGATTTATTTATTATTATTCTGTTTTTGCTTACAAATTTCTATTCTATCATATTCCTTTAATAGAGTATAAATAGCTATAGCTTTTTCATATTCAGAGGATAATTCATAAATATATGCTACCTTATGTCTTGCATCACGCTCAGGAGATATGATTATTAAATCATAAGCACCAAATCTTAGTAAAGTTCTTTCTAGTCCATGAAAATAAGTATTTCTATAATCCTCATCTTCATCCTTATAGGAGATATCCTTAATCTTTTCTTCTATTATTTCTTTTTCTCTAGGATTAAGCTTTTTATAGTTTAGTTTATGCATTAAATATTTATAAACATTAGTATAATCATCTATTTCCTTTTGAAATGATTTATTCTTAGCTTTAGCTAGCATATGGAATGCTTCAATATCCATTTTATAGCATAATTCTATAGAATCCTCACTTTGAGTTTTAACACCTAATAATTTAATCATTTCTTCTACTGTCATATGATCACCTACTTATCTATACTCATTATAGCACTAAAATCAAAATCTTTCAAATATAATTATTCTTCAGAAAATTCATTATTTCGATATGAGATATCAAAATAATATATTTTTTGTATTACAAAAACTAATGCTTCCTCAAATAATTTTTTTTCTTCATCTGTAGTATCATTATCATATCCATAAACTCCTAAGGAAGAAGCGGATAAATTATGTGATAAATAAATACCTAATTCATGAGAATAAAAGATATTATCATATATAGAAGTAGTTCTAAATATTGATGTACCAAAATAATTATTTTGTTGGTATTCAATACCTAAAATATCTAATATTGTTGGAACAATAATATAAGGACTAACAAAATCTCCAAAGGTAATTATATTATCACAAGCTATAGAATAATTTCTATATGCTCTTGCAAGCTCTGGATTTGAAATCATTGTAATTATTGAATATTGCTTTGGATCATAATAATTAGTAGTATCATATACATATTCTTTTAAAGCCCCATAATTATTACTCTTATAATATGCATCATGATCTCCATATATGGCAATAATAGTATTATCATATTGATTAGTATCTTTTAGTCTTTCAATTATTCTTCCTAAGGTATAATCAAAATCCATCATTGCACATTGCAAATACTCTATTTGTTTTTGAATTTCTTCGGAATCATCACTACAGATATTTTCCCATTTATTGTTTTCCTTAGCTTCTTCTAGCTTTTTATAATAACCTAAATCAATAAATTTTTGATAATTTTTACCATTTCTATCATATGGTCCATGCATAGAAAAGGTAGTATAAAAACTATAAAAAGGTTTATCTGATTTATTAGGAATCATATCATCTATAACTAACTCAATAAATTCAGAATCTAATGGATAAGACCCGTTCCATTTATAAATATCTTCTATTACCTCAGGATTAACATCATTTGCGAAATAACACTTGTCAAAGCCCAAATTATACATTTCTATTTCTCTATTATAAAATCCTTTATCATTATCATGGAAAAATTGAGTCAAATATCCTTCTTTTTTTAATATATTTGGTAATGAATATTTATTTTTCAGTTTACCACTCATTACACTATTAATATCAGTACCACTACCTGTAATACCAATAAATTCAGAAACATTTGTTTTATTTTTAGAAATAGAATTAATAAAATTTAAAGAATCAGTAGATAAATTATAGATATTTGGGGTTAATTCCTCATTTATTAGGAATGAACATCCTGTTTCAACCATAATAGTAATAACATTATATTTTGGGAATTTATATTCATTACAAAAAGAAATTTCACCTTTATTATCATCTATATATTTTGATTCAACTGGTGAAATAATTTGATTAATTTCACCTATTTCATATGTTAATAAACCATAATTTCTTAAACAATTCTTTTTTTGAGTTTGAGATTGAAAGGAAATAATTTGAGTACCATTCATACCATCATATATTTCTATAGAACTATAATTTTTTTCTAATGCTGATAATAAACCAACTCTAGTAAATATTAATAGAAATAACATAGTTACTGAGATTAACTGAGGGTGATATAATAAACTTGAAGATTTATTTTTTGTGATTTTAAAGCCTAAAACATATAATCCAGCAATTGATAAATAATATATAGCAAAAATACCTAATATTTTCCATGGTATATAGCTTGAGGTAAATACTCCTGTTGCAGTTTTAAATAAAAATATATATCTCAATGAAAAAATGTCATCAGAAGCAGTATATAAGGCTAAATTAATAAATACTAATAATGAATATAATAAAGAAACAATTATAGAATAAATTAAGGAATATTTATTAGATTTAAATAAAAAAACAAAAGCTAATAAAAAAAGATAAGTATTTAATTGAAATAATAAATTTGAGTAGTAGAATTGATTATAAATGGTAAGACATAATAAAATATCTAATGATAATAAAGTTACTAATAAAATTATTGCAATGATAATTTTTCTAGATAAATTATATTTCACACTACCACTCCTTTCAAAATAAATACGGAATAATTATAACATAAAAAAATTAAAATAAAAGAAAAAAGGCTTAAAAGCCTATCTTGCATTATAAAATGGATTATATGATGGATTAGTTCCTACGTTTCCTGTATAATTTTGATTGACAGCATTCATATTAGGATATGCCATTTGACATTGTGATTGATATATAGGCATACCTGCTACATATTCATTTGTTACTACTGTTTCAAAGGAATCTGTAAATACTGGAATATTTATATGTCTTTTAATACAATTATTTATATGAGTAGTATGATAATTTGTATAATGAGGTATCATTTCTACATTATAAGTTTCTACTACCTGATTACATGAAGGCATTTGATTACAGCCACAGCTATTATTATTCATTTTATCCCTCCTCGGTACTATAATATGAAAATATAATGAAATGATATAGGCAAAAAAAATAACGTCCCCAAAAGGACGTTAATTTAATCTCTTTTACTTGCAACAATTAGCATAATTAATCTCAATATTTCAATATAAATATATATTAAGCTAACTGTCATTCCTAGTGCGACACACCATTCTGATTTTTTACTACAGCCGGCTTCTATTACACAGGATGCTTCCATAAAATTCAATATCAGGGTTATAACTCCATATATTAATAGGAATGCTTCTATTGCAATTAAGATACCAATATTTTCAATTGGTAAAAATATATTAAATATTGAAGTAAATAAAACAAGTGCTATAGCTGCAAACGCAAACCCTAATGCGAATTTTACAAATCCATTAGAAGGTTTAATTATTCCCATAGAAAAAAGTGATAATACTACAAAATAAATAATTAAAGTTGAAAATACAGCTACTATTGAAGCACCAGGCAAAATCTCTTCAATAATTCTAGATAAGGTACCTATAAATAAGCCCTCACATACTGAATATATAATTCCACAATATTTCGCAGCTTTTTCACTTGATCTTCCTATCAATACAGAAATAAATCCAATTATTGAAGCAAACATTAATACAAAATATAATCCATAAGGATTTGCTTCTAGCATTGTAGGAAGAAATATTGCAGTTATTATTGCTACTATAGCAGCTATCCCTAAAAATATAAAAGTTTTAATTGATACACCCTTCATTGAGGCTCTATCAACATCATAGTAATCTGTACTGGTTGAAACACCAGAATATAATGGACTAGTTCTCATGAATTTTCATCTCCTATTTAAAATTACAAAAATATTATAACACATATTTATAAAAATTATTTAATTTTAATATTTTCCCATAAATTCACATTATTTAAAAATCATCTAATGCGAAAAGTCCTTCTTCTTTTATAGGGTCATGTTCTGGAAGAGAACCAAAGGAATGCATTATATCAAGCTCCTCAAATTGAGTTTGATTAATACGAGTTCTGTGACTTATATCATCCTTTGAGGTGAATGGCTTTTCATTTCTTTTTGATACAATATCACAAGCTACACTTTCACCCAAACCATCAAGAGCTGTAAATGGCATACGAAGATTTCCATCCTCAACCTCAAAAATAGTAGCACTTGATTTTTCAATTGAGATAGGAAGAAATTTAATACCTCTTAGAGTCATTTCTAAAGCTACCTGAAGTGCAGTTAATAAATCGTCATCCTTAGCAGTACCACCTTTTTTATTAGAAAGCTCCTCGATCATAGATTTTATTGCTATAGGACCTCCTAAGAAGGATTGAACATGATATGCTTTTGCTCTTTTAGAAAACCAAGCACTATAGAATAAAGCTGGGGAATATACCTTAAACCAAGCAATTCTAAGGGACATCATACAATATGCTGTTGCGTGAGCCTTAGGGAACATGTATTCAATTTTATCGCAGCTCCAAATATACCATTCAGGAACTCCCTTATCCTTCATATATTGTTGATATTCAACCCAAGTAGATGGATCTTTTACCTTTTTATTTTTTCTTACAAATTCCATTATCTTAAATGATTTTAAAGGATCAAGTCCCATTCTCATTAAATCAACCATAATATCATCACGACATCCAATAATATCCTTAAATTCTATTTTACCATATTCAGTATTACCATTAACAAGCTCCTGAGCATTTGTATTCCATACATTTGTACCATGAGACAAGCCAGATATCTTTACTAATTGAGCGAATGTTTTAGGTAGGGTCTCTACTAACATTTTTTGAACAAAATTAGTTCCTAATTCAGGTACAGCATAGGAAGCAACCTTACTTCCTAAAGCCTCTGGAGTTACTCCAATTACTGTAGGATCATAAAATAATCGATATAAATTTTTATCATCAATTGGAATATCTTGAGGGTTCTCAAATGGAAAATTCTCTTGATGAAGATGAACATAATCCATAAAGTATTTTATTAGGGTAGGATCATCATGTCCTAGTATATCAAATTTTAATAAATTAGCTTCAAAGGAATGATAATCAAAATGTGTTGTTCTCCAGTTGTTTTCAATATTATCTGCTGGATATTGAACAGGCGTAACATCATAAATATCAACATAATGAGGAACTACAACAATACCACCAGGATGTTGACCAGTTGATCTTTTTACTCCAACTAAATATGTTGCCAGTCTTTCCATTTCACAATTTCTTAGGTTGATATTTTTCCTTTCACAATAACCCCTAACATAACCAAAGGCATTCTTTTCAGCAATTGTGCCTACAGTACCCGCTCTAAAGGCATTTTCAGGACCAAATACCGTTCTAACATATTCATGAGCTTCAGCTTGATATTCACCTGAGAAATTCAAATCAATATCAGGAGTTTTATCTCCGTTAAAGCCTAAAAAGGTTTCAAATGGAATATCATGGCCATCCTTTGCCATCATTTCATGACAAACAGGACATTCCATATCAGGCAAGTCATAACCCGAATCAACGCTTCTAAGTATTGGCTGAAGATCCTTTTCTATGTCTAATAATCCATATTTTTCTATTTCATCATCACGCATTTTAAATGAGTGAAATTTACATTTTTTACAGCGATAATGAGGAGCTAAAGGGTTAATTTCTGAAATATTCATCATTGTTGCTACAAGGGATGAACCAACAGAACCACGAGAACCAACCAAATATCCATCATCTAAGGACTTTTTTACCATCAAATGACAAATATAATAAATAGATGCATAACCATTAGAGATAATACAATTTAATTCATGATCTAATCTATTTGTAACAATTGGATGAGCATTCTCTCCATATAAATTAAGCTTTGTTTCATTTACTATTCGTCTAGTTTCAGCCTCAATTGAATCAATATGTAAGAAATTATTCTTAAATTCATCATCTCTAGGAGTATACATATCCTCCTTACCAGTCTTAAAGGCCTTAACATATTCTATTGAATCAGCAATTAAATTAGTGTTTGTAACAACTATTTCATAAGCTAAATCCTTATCAATAAAATCAAATTCATCAAGCATCTCTTGAGTAGTTCTTAAATGCATATCAGGTGCTACATTATATCTTTCAAGTGGATGAGTACCTCCTCCAATTTGAGGTGATGCTATTAGAATATCACGATATTTTTTTAGATTTGGTCTTGTATAGTGACAATCAGATGTTGCAACAACAATTTTACCCATTTCCTTCGCAGTATTAATTATTTTAATTATGATTTCTTTAATTCTTTCTTCTCCATCTGGCATATCATCAAATAATTGACGATAACATGTTGGAGGCTGAACCTCAATATAATCATAATATCCCATTTCCTCTTTTAATTCATCATCACTTCTATTTAAGGCCAGTTCAAAAACATTACCATTTACACAGCCGCTTCCAATTAATATTCCCTCACGGTTTTTATCAATTATAGATTTAAGTGCTCTTGCATTTCCAGAATAAAAATGATTAGTTAGAGAATCTGATACAATTTTAAATAAATTCTTATAACCTACTCCATTCTTTGCTAATAAATTTATATGTGGTGGAATTAAATAACGATAAAAAACATTTGGATCAATTAAGGAATTAATGTCTTTATAATTATAAATATTCTTATTATATAAATCATTTAGCATACTAATAAAGCATAATGCAGTTACTCTAGTATCATCAATAGCTCTATGGTGATGTTCTTGCTTTACCTTAAAGTATTTAGATAATGATTTTAAGTTAAAGGTCTTTACCTCATCATAATATCCGGCTCTAAATAGATTTAAAGTATCTATTACAGGAAGCATCTCTTGATTTAATCCAAGCTTTTTACTATCCTTATAAATCATACCAACATCAAATTTAGCATTATGAGCTACTAAAATACTACCCTTACAGAATTCGAAAAATTTAGGTAAAACAATATCAATAGTATCACTTTCTCTAACCATCTCATCAGTAATAGAGGTAATACTAGTAATCTTTTCTGGAATATGTCTTTTAGGATTAACAAATGTTTCAAAGCTTGATATAATACTTCCTCTATAAACCTTAACTGCTGCAATTTCAATTATATCATCATATGTTTGAGATAAACCTGTAGTTTCAATATCAAAAACAATATAACTAGCATCACGTAAAGGAATATCTCTTTCATCAAAGGTAATAAAATATTTAGAATCATCAATAAATGCTAATTCAGCCCCATATATAGGCTTAAAATCTGGAAATTTATCTAAACAATGAGCTATTTCAGGTACATCATGCATACCATTATGATCAGTAAATGCCATAGACTTCCAGCCCCATTTACTTACCATTTTGATGTAATCTGAACCCTCAGACAAACCATCTAATGCACTCATCTTAGTATGGCAATGAAGCTCAACTCTCTTTACAGGTGCATCATCCATAGCTACCTCTTCTTTTTTAGTACCAATCATTTCAATACTAGTAGCCTTAAGTACTACATCCTTAGCAAAATTATCATATTCAGCAGAACCAGTAATTCTTAAAATAGTTCCATTTTTCACTTCATTTTCTATCAAGCTTTTTTCTGCTTCTCCATTAACCCATCTATTAACGACAATAGAATCAGTTTCATCAGTAACCTTTAATGTAATAAGTACTGATTTTCTATTAGGAAATGTTTTAACTTCCATACCAAAAACATATGCCTCAATTAAAAATACTGCAGGACCATTTGTATATTGATATTCCTGAATTCCCTCATAAGTAGTTGGAATCTCTTTTATTGATGATACATTTTTTATTACTTCTTTAGTATATTTTTTCTTTTCTTGATTCATTTTTTTATTGAAATTTTGTGCTGCCTTAGCTTCTTCATTTTGCTTATTTAGTTCATTTTGAATTTGATTATCAAGGGCAGCAATTTGAGCCTGTACAGATTTCGATTCATCCTCTTCAATAAAAATATTAATCTCTAATCCGTATTTAGCAAATTCATTTTTTATAGGTAAGCATAAATTCTCAAGTCCTAGCGCATCATATGCTACTAAAAAGGTAATATTATTTCCCTCAATTTGAGCATCATTAATATTTAGTGCCTTAAACCTAGCTGAAGCTTGAGATAATATATTTAATATTTCTGATAAATATTCTTTTAATTCATCAACACTTAATTCCTCATCCTGATATCCAATTTTGATATTAACCTCTAAACCTAAATTACTAACAACTTCAAGAGCTTTACTTTTCAAGCTGTTATAAACATTTAAAGGAATAGCTTTTTTTAAAACAAAGGATATATCAAGCTTTTTACTAATCTTTCTTAATATAGCTTCTTCTAAACTAATATCATTATCAGGTGGAATTATATTACTTTTTTTAATTTCATCTAATAAATTCATAAAATTACCTTTACTTTCCTACTCTAATAATATGCCTAAACGTAATTCTACAGTAAATAAATGGCATCAATAGGGCAACAAATTGCAAATAATAAAAATTAAATGCTTCCGAAAAAAATAATAAAACATAAAATATAGGCAGATTATAACAGCATAGCTTCCATCTTACATTCATCTTAATACCTGGATTAATAAAATATGAATATAATATTAACAATAAAAATATTCCTATAGTATATAATGATAAAATACCTAATGTAGATATAAAGGTATTTATTCTTAAGCTATTATTTAAATATTCTAATGATGAATAAATCAAATCAGAAAAAATTACTTTGTCTTTAACAACACCATCTTGAATATTTTTTATACTAAATTCACCATCAAATTTAGAAAATGAATAGCTACCAATAGATTCTCTTTGATAAAAAACATCAACTCTATCTTCAAAAAAATTAAACATTAACCCATTATTATATTTCAAATCATCAACTAAAAAACCAATACTAATATCTGAATTTTCAGACTTAATAGGATCACCTGTAAGCTTGTTATCTTTATATATTAAATTACTTTCATCCTCAATATTAGCTACTACAGACATAACCTGATTACATAGAGTTCTATCAAAATATGTTGAGTTTATGGCGATCATACCCTCAACAAATAATAATAACATAAAAAAACCTAACACAAGAGAAATAGGCTGCCATACTTTATCTTTAAAGCATAATGCTATTTTTGATGGATGAACTAAAGAATTAACTATTCTTTCAAACATAACTACACATCCTCGCATAAAATATTACTAGGTTATTATACCAAAAAATAATTATTTTTAATAGTATTTCATTTTATATAAAAACTTTTTTTAAAAATTGTATTAATAATTAAAAAAAGTTATAATAATTATTGAGGTAGCAAAAATGAATTTTTTTACAAAGGATAAACCCTATAATACATTAAATCAATATTATAAAGAAAAATATCATAAAAAAGTAGCCAAAATAGCATTAAATGCTAATTTTACATGTCCAAACAAGGATGGAAAAAAAGGCTATGGTGGTTGTAGCTACTGTACACCACTAGGTAGCGGAGACTATGCTGGTAATATTAATCATTCCCTTGAACAACAATATAAAGAAATAAAAGAGATAATGAATAAAAAATGGCCAGATGCTTTATATATTCCTTACTTTCAAGCTAATTCAAATACCTATGCTAGTGTCGAGGTCTTAAAAAATACTTATGAACCAATATTAAATTTAGATAAAGATATTATTGGAATTAGTATTGCTACTAGAGCGGATTGTCTACCTGATGATGTAATTAACTATTTAAATGAACTAAATAAGAAATACCCTGTTCAAATAGAATTAGGACTTCAAACCTCAAATGAAAAAACTGGAATAAGAATAAATAGATTATCAACAAATCAAGAATTTATTTCCTCTGTCAAAAAGCTAAGAGAAAACAATATCGAGGTTGTAGCTCATATAATAAATGGTCTTCCAGGTGAAACTGAGGAAGATATGCTAAATACTATCGATTTTATAAATAGCTTAGATATTCAAGGAATAAAAATCCATTCATTATTATTATTAAATAATACTAAGCTATATGAGGAATATCAAAATAATCCTTTTCATATTTTAACTATTGAAGAATATGTAGATATTACAGTAAAACAAATAAGAAGATTAAAAGATACGATAATTATTCATAGACTAGCAGCTGATGGAGTAATTGATAATTTAGTAGCCCCTAGCTGGAGTATTCGTAAGCTTGTAGTTATGAATGAAATAGATAAAAAAATGAGGGAAACAAAAGCCTATCAAGGTATAGATTATATACCTAATCAGGCCACCCCTCATTAATTATAGAATATCTATTATTGAATAATGATAAATAAATATTATCAGCCAAATATGGCATAACTGGATATACAATTGACAAATATTTCAATATTTGTCTTTTTGTTGCAGGAAATACCATATATTTATTACTAAATTCATAAACTTCCTTACAGTATAAATATATTTCTCTATTTTTTAAATATTCACTAGTTCTTTTTATAAAATTATCTAGTTCATAATCTAAGCTAGGATTAATATCAACAATCTTATTAATAAGAGAATTATTAATTGATTTAATAAATAAATCATAGCTTTCTAGCTTTTCCTTATCAAATATAAAATTATCATCAAATTCCTCACTCATAAAATATAATCTAATTGAATCAGGAGAATATTCCTGTAATAACAATTTTAAATCAATTAAATTATTATTTTTTCTACATAATTCTTTATGATTATTATCAACTGTTTTACCAATAATAAATATCTTATTATATAAGCTAGGAATATCATAATCAAATTCTCTTTTTAAAATATTATATAATACTAAAGGCATAAATAAGTCTTTAATAATGTTCTCTTCTCTTATTGCGTTTACATTATATGGTAACCATTTTTTTAATTCTTCTTTAGTATTATTAGAAAAAATTTTTTCATTTACAGCTATTTCATCGTACAAAATAGATATTATTGGATAGCTTCCGATAGAAAATAAATTATTAATAGTTCCCTCAATATTAACTCCTGGAATATCTACCCCATCCTTTAATACAGGTCTAAACTGCTTAGAAAATTTATAAGGTAAATAATCTTCTAAAGAATATATTTTTTCATCTTCATCCTTTAAAAAAGGAAATAAAGCTCCAAAAGTATCATTTGATGAAATCAATATTTTTTTTAATTCATAATCATAAACAATATCTCCAATACCCTCAGATGAAAATACCTCTTCAATTTTATTTCTTGCAGCAGCTAATGATAATCCATTTAAAAAATCAGAATTAATTAATAAACCATTTTCTAATATTTTTATATAATTAATATCTAATTCTTTACAAATACTCTCATCATCCAAATCTAAATCTGGAATACCTAAGTGAATACCACTTGAATAGATATTAGATATAAATATAGGAATATTATCCATTGTAAGAGGATTTTTAGCATAAATCCCTGAAAAAAATGAATCTATATTTCCTTCAAAAAAAGAGATTAATGATGAATATTCATTAATATCAATTAAATTATTTAAATCAATATTATCATCTAAATAATCAGGATTAATCAAAATAAAGCTAATACCAGATAAATATTCTGGTTCATCTATTACAATAGGAAGAAGCTTATTATTACTTAAACATATATCAAGACTCATTTTTTTATTAGGTAACAAATAATTAATTAATTGCTTCTTTATATCCTCTTTAATACTTAATCTATTTATATCAGAAATAAGCTCAGGAATAATTAATTCAATATCTAAATAAAATACTTTTTTATTAATAATAGGTAATTTTTTATCAGGAGTAGTTAGTAGATCATAAATCTTATTTCTATTTTCATCATAAAACACCTGCATATTATCATATTTTATATACCCCTTATCATATAACTCAATAAAAAATAATTGTAAATTAGATAAATATTCATCATGTCTTAAATCAATACGTTTATTCTTATTAACTCCAATACCTAAATATAACATTTCATCAAATAAAGTATCAGATAATTCATCTGATATTTTATTTTGTTGTTTTTTATTTTCTAAGAATGCTTTATTACATAATGAATCAACTCCAACAGGAAATAATACATTCTTATTATTGAGTCTTTCATATCTTGAAATAATATCAGTTATAATTATTTCTCTAATTCTTAAATCCTGAAATCCATAAATATCCGCTCTTGGAATTGAGGAAATGAAGCTTATTTTATCCTTTAGGCAATCATTCTCAATTAAAAAGCATTTATCATTTTGCCATTTATTATACATTTTATAATAGTCCATTTCATCACCTCCAAAATAAAAAGGGCTATAGCCCCTTTTAATTACTACTTTATAGATGCTTCTATTAATTCAACGATTGTACCAACAGTGGCATTATCTTGAATCTTATCAACATCAATTTCAATTCCAAACTCGTCTTCTAAATCCATAATAACCTGTACAGCATCAATACTATCTGCATGTAAATCATTTTTAAGATTTGTATCTAGAGTAATTTTATCAGGATCAACTGAAAGATTATTTACAATAGCTGATTTTACCTTTTCAAAAACTGACATAATAAAGCCTCCTTGCCAAAACAATTATATCAAATATTGAAATATTTGTAAATATAAATAGATTATTCACTCAATTCAAAACTCTTAATATTTTTAAAATTATAAATAATATTTAATATACTATCTTTATCAGTTTTTAGAGTTAATGATAAATATATAATATTATTAATTGGAGAATCTTGAGTTATTTTTATAATTTCTATATTATTATTAGCTATTTCATTTAACAAATTTATTATTATATTTTTTTCATAATAAAGGCTAATAGAAATATAAATATAATTATCTATTTCATCATCATATAAAGATACATATTTATTATATTTATAAAATGTAGACCTAGATAAACTGCATTTTTTACAAGCGTCTGTAACACTCATACCTCTACTAATTAAATTTTTTATTTCAATAACCTTTTCAAAATATTCAGGCAAGGCCTTCTTATTTATTAAATAATAATCATTACTCATAATATATTTTTACTCCATCATCTATTTCTACCTTTCTAACTTCATTATTGAACACCTTTAGCTTATCAATAATATCATAAGAATCAGAAATAACAAGCATAGTAGATCCACTTCCAGAAATAGCTAAAATAGAATTATTATTATCACATACATTTTTTATTTCATAATAATTAGGAATAAGCTTACATCTATATGGTTCATGAATTCTATCAAAAAATAAATTTCTTAATAAATTTAAATCTCCACTTTCTAAAGCTCTTGGAATATTAATAATTCTAGATAAATTATTGACACAATCATTAATAGAATATTCTTTTGGCAAAACATTTCTTGCTTCATGAGTAGAAATAGTCTTATTAGGAATAATAACCATAAATTTTAAATTAGGATTAATTTTATAAATATTATGATAATAAAGATCATTCATTTTATAACAGGTTGTAAAACTACCATATATTGCAGGAGCTACATTATCTGGATGTCCTTCTATTTGAGCTGATAAATTTAAGCATTTCTCCTTGGATAATGGTTTATTTAAAACTTCATTTGCCGCTAATACACCCGCAACAATTAAAGAAGATGAAGAACCTAATCCTCGAGATATTGGAATACCTTCTTTAATAGACATCTTAACCGGAACGATTTCTTTATTTAAATATTTAAATACATATTCATATGCTTGATATAATAAATTTGTTTTTTTAGATTTATATTTATCTAAAAATCCAACAAATTCAAATTCACTAGATTTTTCAAAGGTAAATTCATTATAAATATTTACTGCAATTCCACAAACATCAAAGCCAACACAAAAATTCGCACTAGTCGCACTTACCTTGATTCGAAGCATTTTATCACATCCTCAAGCTTATTATTAACCTCATTTAAAGCCAATACTTCTCTTTTAATTTCAGGATAATTTAATACCTTAGGAATATCCATATTAATAGTTTCTTTTAATATTTTTATTCCTAATAAGCTATCATTACATTTAATATCTAAAGCCTCAAGTACAGTATTAGGAAATTTAAATGGAGATGCAGTAGAAAGAACTACTGTTTTATTATTGTCAGAAGAATTTTTAATATATTCTAAATATGCTCCATAGGCTACTGCAGTATGAGGATCTATACAATAATTATATTTATGATAAACTTCTTTAATAATATTTAAAGTTTCTTTTTCATCAATTGAATATCCATAAAAATAATCATAAGGATTATTAAATTCATATTCTCCATTATTAGCTAATAATTCCATTTTATTTTTAACTAAGGAGGTATTTTCATTTAATCCATAATAAATAAATCTTTCAAAATTAGAAGAAATAATTATATCCATTGATGGAGAATTAGTCTTATAGAATTCTCTATTTTTATTATATTTATTTGTATTAAAATAATCAGTTAATACATTATTCTTATTTGATGCACAAATAAGATTATTAATAGGTAATCCCATCATTTTAGCATAAAAGCCTGCAAAGATATTACCAAAATTACCTGTAGGTACTACAAAATTAATTTTTTCATTTTCTTTTATTTTATTTTCCTTTAATAAACTAATATAAGAATAAAAATAATATACAATTTGTGGTGCAAGTCTTGCGATATTTATTGAATTAGCACTAGATAAATTTAAATCTTTATGTTCTAAAAAGAATTTTTTTACCATAGACTGACAATCATCAAAATTACCTTCAACTGCATACATAACCGCATTATCAGCTCTAAATGAACACATCTGAGCTTCCTGAACAGGAGACACTCCACCATTAGGATATAATACTGCAATAGAGATACCCTCTACATTTTTAAAACCATTTAATGCAGCACCTCCAGTATCTCCAGAAGTAGCAGTTAAAATAGTTATATTTTTATCATAACCAAGCTTCTTTTTAGATAACTTCATTAATCTAGGAAGTACTACTAAAGCTAAATCCTTAAATGCTAAGGTAGGTCCATGAAATAGCTCTAAAAAATAAGAATTATCACATTCCTTTAAATTAACTACATTTTCAATATCAAATGAACTATAGGCGTCTTCTATTTCAATTAAGAGTTCATCAATACTAAATTCAGGAAATAGCTTATTTAATATTTTTGAAGCCATTAATGCATAAGAATCATCTAATAAATCATGATAATCTATTTTAGGAATATTATCTATAACATATAAACCACCATCAGAAGCTAATCCATTTAAAATTGCCTCAGGTGATGATACTAATTTATTTCCTCTAGTGCTATGAAACATAATACTAACCTCCAAAATACTAATTTATACTATTATATTATGTTTTATTATTATAAACAAGCATTATTTCAGATTTAAAATGATCTCATATAAACTATAATTATTATCATTAACTATATCTAATATATTACAATTATCTCCGATTATTTCTACATAATCATCAATAATAAAATTATCATCGGCTTCAATAAACATATGATTCATACATAAAATGCCTAATGAATTATAATATTTTCCATTATAGAATACCCTATATTTAAAATTTCTAGGTAATCCATTATAATATCCTACATCAATTACTGCATATTTCATATCTTTATTAGACTTATAAGATGCATTATAACCTAAAGAACCTTTAGCCTTTAAGGTATTAACTTTTAATATTCTTCCATAATACTTAATAGAATTCTCATATGCAATAATACCAAATCTTAATGGATAATTCCTATGATATAAAATACTTCCTCCAAAATGATATTTTTTATTATAAGAATCTAATATACATATATAATCATTTATTAACGAATTAAAGCTCTTATCATAATATGGTAAATGAAAATATATTTCTATAATATTTTCATCAAATAAATATTTATTAAATAATCTATTAAATCCAAACCTATGCATACCTACATCAATCTTTAATGCCATTTTAATATCATTATTAGAATAATAATTATATTCTTCAACGTTTTCTATTGTAGGAATTAGATTATATTTTTTTATTATATTAATATTATTTCTACCATTAGCTAATAATAAAATATCAATATTATTATCAATATTTCTAATTTTTATTGCATCATTAATATCAATTACAGCAAACTCTTTAATTCCTACATCAATAGCTAGTGGTACAATTTTAGATATTTTAAAATTATAAGCATCATCCTTTACTACAAAAACAATGCCATTATTATCCACAATTTCCTTTAGATTATCTTTAATCTTTGTATATGAAACTAATTTCAATTTAATCACCATATCAATATATGGATACTTTTTTCAAATAATGCATATACTAATAGCGGTGATACATTGGAATCTTTAATGATTATATTAGTACTTTTTCTTATACTTTATGCCATTTATAGGCTTCCAATGTCTAAAGCTTAGCATTGCTAAGCTTTTTTCAATTTATATAAATTATTCTAAAATAAATAATGTTGAATTACCTATTAATTCTTGATTCTTGTATTTTTTCAAATCTTTATCATATCTTTTAGGCTCATCCGCAATAAGACATAGCTTATTATTTATAGTAATAAATTCACTTCTATAAGAAGATATTTTTTCTTCTTCAATTAATTCTATATTTGAATCATATTTTAAAATAACAATTCTATTCTTTGGAAGCATATATGAAATATAATAATAGTTATTATAAAAATAAGCATTATAAAAATTTCCTTTATTACAAAATTCTTTTTTAACTAAAATATTAAAATTATTATCTAACTTTAATATATAAGTTTTAGATTCTGTATTTAATTCATTAATATAATTACTTGTAAATACAATAATACTATCATTAAATTGAAAATAATTTATTATAAATTCATTATCTAGTTTAGATTCTATATTATCATTAATTAAAGAATTATATTTATAATTATTTAATATTTCATTTTTATTTATTACTTCATTCAATTCATTTAAAGAATTATCATATATATAATAATTATTATCTAAATTCTTTATATTAAATATAAATAGCTTATCATTATAAATTGAATAATCCTTCATTTTAGACAATAATGGTATATTAATTATTTTATTATTTAGATTAAAATAATTAATATTTTCATTATCTTGGTTTTTAAAAATAAAGTTATTATCATTATAATATATTAAATTAGTCCATACATTATTAGAAACATAATAATTATTAATTATCTCAAAATTATTATTTAATTTAAAAATATATTTTTCTTCTTCAAATAATACATATGTATCATTTTGTTTATTTTTAGAATATATTGAACCAAATAAATAATTAGTATTATCTAATAATTTTGAAAAATTAATATGGAAATTAAATTCTATTTTATTTTTTATCATATATACCTCGCATAATAATTAAAAATCCATAGTTTCCTATGGATTAATAATTAATTATAAAGATTATCAAAAGTAAATAAATAATGAGCTAATAATTCATAATTGATTTCTTTAGAATCTTCTTCCATACTTAAGAAACCATCAAATCCAGAATAATTAGACTTAGAAGTATCTCCAATAATTGAACCATTATTAAATGCAATTAATACAAATAATGGATTAGAGCTAGATTGAGATCTAAAATCAGAAATTCCAACCTTATCTCTAAATTCCTTTTGTGCATCTCTACTTGCATTATAAACATCCTTTGAGCTAATAAAGAATATTTCTTTATCAAAGCCAACATAATCAGCTTGTTCTTGAATTTTTGTTATTGCGCTAACCGCATTAGAATCTGTAGATGATGCAACAATTAAAGCGAATGTTTCATTATTATCTCTTTTTTCTTTAACCTCATCAGCAGTTAATGCTTTAAATACATTATCTGTATCAATTGTAGCTCCTACCTCAACCCAGTCTTGATAAAAGTCATAGCCTCCACAGCTGACTAATGCTAAAGCTGCTGTTAATAAAGCTACAAATAATGCTATATTTCTAGTAAACTTTTTCACATTAAAACCTCCAAAAGAAAATCTATTTAATTATATACGATTAAAAATGAATTTTCAAGTATATTTCGTTCATTACAAAAAATACTATATTATAATTCCTCAGGAATAATATATTCTCCTCTATAATTAGAAAAACTATCATGAGGATATTTTTTTGATTTTTTAGGTTCAATAAAGCTTTCAGCCTTGTAAATCCACATTTCATTTAAATCCCAAGTAATAATCTCATCAATTCCATCCCCATCAATATCAAATACTTCAGTTGATAATGTAGGATGCGAATCATTTGGAAATAATACCACTCTATCTAATTCGAAATCTACTAAACCTCCATCTATTCCAGCATGTAATAAAATAAGATTATTAATTCCATCATAACAAACTGGAGAAACTATAGTACCCTTAGTTTCTACTTCTATTTGATGCTTAAGATTTAAATCCTTATCATAGCTACATACAATTCCATCAGAACCCCAAAATGCAGTAGCACAGATTTGTAGTCCTTCCATATTATTATCATATTTAGCTACACTTATTCTTTGAGCATGTCCAATTTCATAATGCTTATAAATACTACCATCTAAATTTATAATGTTTACACCCTCATTACCAGATGCTAAAACAAGCTTATAATCATTTTTACCATCAAGTGGGGCATAAATAATTTCATCAGTATGATCACTATTCATCGGTAATGAAAATACAATTTCTCCCTTATGGTTTACCATATCATAACCAACAAACATCTCATCATATCCATCATTATTAAAATCACAAATATAAGGAAAATGTCCTGTATTTTTATGATGATATCTCCATAATAGCTTCATATCCTTATCATATGCCCATACATTTTGATATCTATCCTTAATAATGAAATCACCTTTATAGCCTAAACCCTCAAAATCAGCTACTCTAATCGCATCAACATTAAGTCTATAAAATGGTTCATTTTTTACTAAGGGATCACCCTTTATTACTGGAGTTTTCATTGATTTTAATTCTTTTCCAGTTAATAAATCAATAATATGAACCATAAAATTCCTAGCATAAATCACTTCTAATTTACCATCATTATTAATATCTGCAATTTGAAATGGTAAATCACAAGAAATAAAGGTATTATCGAAAATAGGATTAGGCTCTCCAATTCTCCATAAAACATTTCCATCAATATCAAAGGCTGTCATAGAAGATAAATGAGCAAATGAATCTCTTATCATTCTTTTTTGATGCTGAGCTAAAATAAATATTACCTTATTATCTACTCTTGCTATTCTTAATTGTCTTCCACTTCCAAAATTACCTAAATTAATCTTTTTTATACATTTTAATTTAGGATATTTTTTTCTTTTTTCTTCTAATTTTTTCAAATATTTTTCTTTATTAATTAAATGCTTTTCATAATTGATATCATTCATATTAACCAAAATATTAGAAAATCTACAAGCACTTTTACCAATTAATGCAATTTTAGAAGGAAATGTAATATTAATATCTTCACTAATAACAAGCTTATCATCTAAATATACAGAAACCCCATTATCTAAAGATATTTTTATATTATATTCTTTAAAATCATCAAATTCTATTTTAACTCTACTAATAAAATTAAAATCCTCTTCATTACGATGATATAAAGCGATATCTTCTCCATTAATAGCTATAGCGTAATAGCATCTAGAAGTAATATAGCCAAATGCCATACCACAATAATTATCAACTTCAAATAATCTAATATTAAAGGATAATGTATATTCACTAAATAATAATTCCTTATGAGCTAATACACAATATACATTTTGAAATGCTCCACTAGAATTATTACCTCTATTTTGTTCCATATAATGTATCCCATTATCTTCAGTAACCATCCAACTACCATCAAGACTTCTCCATTGATGCAAAGAAATAGGATCATACCAATTACCATAATAACCTGGCGCACTAATATGATGATATTCTCCTAAAGCAGTATGTCCTCTATCATAAGGATATTCAGATAACGAAAAATCACTAAAATTCTCTTTAATTACTTCCATTTAATACCTCCAAAAGCTCAGTAATATTATCTAATATTAATGTATTTGCCTTACTTAAAACCTCTTTAGATTGATGACCACAAGAAACTAAATACGAATGACATTCTAATTCTTTTGAAACCTCATAATCATGAAGCGTATCTCCAATAAATAATATTTCATCTCCATTTATATTATTATTTTTACAATAATTAATTGCAATATTTACTTTACTTCTTGCATGAATATTATCAATTCCTAAAATATCATCAAATATTTCAGTTAGTTTATAATGGTTACATTGTTCTAATAAATTATTCTTTTCACTAGCTGATAATATTATTAATTTATATCCTAATTTCTTTAATTTATTTAATGTATCTATTGTATTAGGAAATAATCCACATTCCATACTCATAGGTTGATATTTGTTAATAAATTTAATAGAAAGTGATTCAAAAGACTCTAAAGAAAAATCTATTCCTGCTTTTTTATAATATTCTTCTATTGGAAAACAAAAGATATTCTTATATTCTAAAATACTTAATTCTTTCTTGTGTTGATTTCTTAGCATTTCATTTAATAAATCTAAGCATAGCTTAACATCATCTATTAAGGTTCCATTAAAATCAAAAAATATATATTTAATACTATTCATATATCTCCATCATACTCCATAGACTATTTTTTACATCATCAATTAACCATTCTGGAGAAATAACCTTACATTTATTTCCTAATGATAAAACAAATGATACTATTAAGCTTTTATTTTGCATATCACAGCTAAATTTAATATGATTATTATCAATTACCTCAATTTCTTGATTCTTACCATATATTCTTTCTTTTATTGCTGTATTTAGATTTTCAAGCTCTAACTCAATATGATAATATTCTCCATTTTGCTTCATTCCAAAGCCATCTAAATAATTTGCCTCATCAAAGCTTTTAATCAATGTAAAATGATTTCTAGTTTTATAAAAACTATCAATACGATTCAATTTAAAATAACCAAAATCATTAATTGTTTCATTGAATGCTAAAACAAACCATGATCCATTATATAAAAATTGTTTATAAGGATGAATTATATGAAGCTTTGATTTACCACCCTGAGAGGTATAATTTATTTCAAGCTTAATTTGAGAGGATATGCATTCTTCGATAGTATTATATCTTTCCTGAAGCTTATTTTTATCCATAGCTAAGGGAAATCTATCTATCATTGTGATTGGAGTAACTATTTTTTTACTGCCAATTGCAGCAAGTATTTTACCAATAGAGGCTTGGTATTTCTCATATTCCATAAATTCATTAGAATTAGCTAAAAAAGCACTAGCCTTATATAATGAATCTAATTCTTCATCTTCAAGCTTAACATTAGGTAATACAAATGATTTATCAAGCTTATAACCACCATAAATACCTAAAGATGATTGAATTACATATCCTGCAACCTCTAATTCCTTTATATATTCTCTAATATTTCTAGCATTAGTATCTAATATCTCTGCTAATTCCTTTGTACTGATATAATCATTACTAGCACTTAATATTTGTACTAATTTAATGCATGCTGCAACTCGATTCATAAAACTCACCAATCCTCAAAATAACTAATACTATTTTACCATTTTATTAAAATTAAATAAATAAGAAAAATAATATTTCTTGTAGAAGCTTCTGTTATGAATTATAATAAATCTGGTATCATATTGATAATAAATATCGAAATGAGGAATAGTACCATGGATATAATTTTAAATGATAATAAACCAAAATATCTTCAAATATTTAATAGTATTAAGGAAATGATTAATTCTAATAAGCTTAAGGCTAATGAAAAGCTCCCTTCTAAAAGAGCCTTAGCTTTAGATTTAAATGTAAGCTTAAATACTGTAATTAATGCTTACTTATTATTATTAGATGAAGGCTATATTTATTCAAAGGAAAAAAGTGGTTATTATGTAACTAATCAACCAATTATTACAATAGCCAATAAAAATAATATAATTCAAATAGAAAACAATAACGATATAATATATGATTTTTCAACTGAAAATGTAAGTAATTTCAATTCTAAAAATTATTATAAAATAGTGAAAGAGATATTAATTGAAGAAAAGTATTTAAATAAAACTAATATCTTAGGAGATATTACATTAAGAAGAGCCATAAAAAAACATTTAGAAACAAATAGAAATATCAATATATCTGAAGGTCAAATAATAATAGGTTCTGGTATGGAAATGCTTGAAGATATTTTACCATTATGTGAAATTGATAATATTACTTTAGAAAATCCAGGATATCACAAGCTTGAGTTACTTAATAATAGATTAAGTTATAAGCTTAATTATCAAGAATTAGATGATGAAGGTGTAAAGGTCCCTGAATATAGAACTATTTTATATACTACTCCTTTTAATCAATTCCCTACAGGAATAAAAATGAGCATATCAAGAAAAAAAGCTCTTGCAAGCTATTTAATTAAAACAAATAGTATAATTATAGAAGATGATTTTGATGCTGAATTTAGAATCAATTCTAATCCTACTACATCAATAATTAACCTAGCTCCTAATAATGTTATTTTCTTTTCAACCTTTTCTACTACTCTTTTTCCAGGTTTAAGAATAGCATATACAATATTACCTAAATATTTAATAGAAAAATATATTAATAGGTATCAAGGTTATTCTAATAACGTACCTACCTTAAATCAATTATCTTTAGCTAGATTCATTGATGAGGGCTATTATGCTTCTCATCTAAATAGAAAAAAAAGAGATTATATAAAAAAAAGAAGCTACATAATTGAGCTTCTTAATAAATATAATATAAAATATGATGAAAAGAAAAACTATTTATCCATAATTATTGAATTAAATGTCAATAATGAAGTGGATTTTATTGAAAAATTAAGATTAAATAAAATAAAGCTAATTCCATTATCTAATTATGACAAATATCATAATTCATCAAATAAATATATTTTAGGATATACAAATATAAAATATGAAGATATAGAAAAAGCATTAAGTTTAATCAAAAGTATTGCAAATAAATACTAATAAAAGGCACAATTAGTGCCTTTTATTTATTATCCTTATTTTCTGTTTTTTCCTCTGTTATAGTAGCATCAATAATATTCTCTTTAGTATCTATAGCCTTTGTCTTAGAAGTAGTTCTTTCTGCTTCTGGTTTTGCTTGATATTTACTATTATTCTTTTTATCTTTAGCAACATAATTACCCTCAGATCTTCCTCTTGTGATAATTTTCTTAATAAATCTAAAATGGAATAATAAAATATATAAAATTACAACAGCAAGCAAGAATAATGCTAAAATACCAATAGTTTTCCAAATAATTGATGCAGGCTTTAAAGCACTCTCATCAAATTGATGCATATAAGATGGATGAGCATCAGTTTCATAGAAAGTATAAAATACTCCATCTTGATTTTCTCCATAATACCATTTTTCAAATTCAGCATATTTTTGATCTGCTGCAGCTGTTGATTCCTTTTGAGCCTCAATTACAGCATTATATTTTGTTTTGAATTCAACTATTTCTGGTTCATTGAAAAATGCTTGTGAAAAATCTAAGGTAATAGTAGTAGGTTCAAATACTTCCGTACCATTACTATCTACAATTGAATACTTTGTGATATTTTGATTATTTAAATAATCCTTTTCTATAAAATTAATAATTGATTCATTAATAGTTACAAATGAAACACCAATTAGTTCATTTGTATATAGCTGTTCTCTATTAGATTTTAATAATGCATCTGATAATGTTTTTGGATAAGCTTCATAAAAGCCCTCCTCATGAATTGATGCTGTATTTCTAAAATAATAAATAAATGAATCATTATTATCATTATAAAACTTTATACCTGTTTTATTAGTTTTTTTATCACCATCTACTTGATTTGTAGTAGAAAAAGTTGGTTCATATAAATAAAATGAATAATTATATTCAAATAAATAATTAGCAGTAGCAGTATAGGTTTTATTTCCTTCACTATCAGTTTTTTCAGTATATGTATTAACATCCATTCTAGAAATAGAAGGTAAAACCTCAATGTGAACCTTATCAGTTGGTTGTTCTTCAACAATTGAATTTAAATCAAAGGTAACATTAAATACCTTTGCGATAGTTTCATAATCCTTTTCCTTTACAGCATTTGAAGTTAACTCGATAATATAATCTGATGTATATGTATTATAAAAGCCTATATATAAAATAAAGCATAATACAGCAGCAACTGTAACATATACAACTTTTAGTATTGTTTTAATCATTAAATCTAATTCCTTTCATAAATAATCAAGAGTATTTTATCATTTTTTAGTTTTTTTTCAATGGTTTTACTTTACAAATTGTTTTTTTTATGTATAATATTAAATGCACGCTCAAATGAGCTTATATATGGCGCATATGGTGAAGTGGTTAACACATCGGATTGTGGCTCCGACACGCGCAGGTTCGATCCCTGTTATGCGCCCCACTTATGATTTAAAATGTGCTTATGCATATTTTTTTTATTTTATAAAGAAATATTGGGAGCTATAGTGTTTTCCTATAGCTCCCTTTTCATATTAATCTATTATCTCTGCATCATCACGCTTACGCTTTGGAAATAAAATGTAGTAAACAGGTATTGTTAAAAATACTAGCCATGCTGGATGCCACCATCCATATAAAACTCCTAAGGTTACAAATACCGCAATACATAAAACTGGATAAGTAATTAGTTTTAAAATATTTTTCTTTCCTAATAGAAATGGCATAGCAGGAACTAGGAAAAATATTGCCCAGGTTGGATGCCATATATTCCATACAAATCCAACTAACAAATATGCTATTAAGCACATAAGTGGTGTAGCAGCTATGATTCTTTCTCTAACATCAAATTTCATTATTTCACCTCATTTTTATATTGCTAGTGCTGATTTAATTGCAGTTTTATCAGCAATTTCAACTTTTACAGTTTCATCTAAAGTAGAACCTAATTCATAAGCATATACATCTGTAGTTTCTAATGTAATACCTGATTTCTTTAGAATTGTTGTTACATAAATTCTAATTATATTAGATTCTAATAATGTATTTAATGATGCTTCATCTAAGCCTGATAATGTTGAAATAGATAAATTAATTTCATAAGCATCAGAAGTGTTAAGAACCTTAATAGCATTAATTAATGCCTTAACTTCAGCTTTAGATAATACTAATATATTAGTTTCATCAACAGCATAAGTTTTCTCACAATATCCTGTACTATTTTCTACAAATAATGGTAATGGATCATCGCCTATAGCCTTAACATTCTTTGTTACTGTTGCACGCATAATATCAGATTCAACAAATTCATCAAGATCACCAGAAGGCAACTTAACATCACTAGAATTAATACTATTAATTGGTCCCTTTATTCCTAAACCACTAGTTACAGAAGTTAAGAATGCTTTTACTTCATTATTTGTTATTTCATTAATAGTAGTAGCTTCTTTTAATACTCTAGAAGGAATAACTATTTCCGCATTAGATGCTAATTGCTTAGATATTGTAGCATTTAATATATTTGAATTATAAATTGCATTTATCTTTGAAGAATCTAATGAAATATCCAAATCAATACCATCAATAGTACCTGTTCCAAATAATGTAATTAATCCATCAATTAAATTATCCATTTCATTTTGAATAATATAATCTCCTTCATTATATTCTCCATCTAAAATAGTATAGCTTGGAACTTCAATAGAAGGATTATCAATTATTTGTTTTGTCATTGTAGCAGCTAAGATTTTAGAATTAGCTGTATAATTCTTAAAGGCACCATCAATTGTGATAGAACTTGAATCAACATTACTAAATTCAGTGCCACCTAATTTTTCATTAATAAAATCGATTAAAGTTTTTACTTCTAATTGCTTATAGAATGATAATGTTAATGTATTATTATAATATTTAGCTTCTGAGTTGTAAATCAAAAAATTATTAGTATCTACAATATTATCTAACTTGCTAGTTAATATATCAACTAATATATATGATTGATAGAATGTTGTTAATTTAACATTATCATTCAAATTAGTTAATACATTTGAACCAGAATTAAAACCAATTCCACTAACTTCATCTATTGTTGAAATACCAATTGCATTAATACCATCTATTAGCTTTTTAATTTCAATTTTCTTATAATAATATTCTGTTTTTACTTCTTCCTTTGAATAATTAATAACATTTTCATGCACATTATTACTATTTAATGATGGAGTAATTTGATTAGCAATAACAAAGCTTACAATCATTGAACCATATAATACATCAAGTTTAGTTATTTCATTATTTGTATCAGCGTTCTCGTTAAGAATAGTAATTTTATTCTTTACATAATTCTTATCAATTGAAGTCACATCAGAAATACCAAGTTCATTAAGCGAATCTATTAATGCAGCAACCTCTGGTTCAATATAATAATCAAAGCTATGGCATTCTTTTACTGTTTCTCTTTCATTAGGTTTTAATAACTCTTCATCAAAATTAGTATCAATTTGTTTTGTGATTGCATATCGAGATAACATAGATTCATATATTAGCTCTAGTTTAGTCTTTGATGGATCTATTGTTGAAGTTTTATTTAAATCAACAATACTAGTTTCAATAGAAGATTTATCAAAATTATTTAAATCAGTTATTTCTAGTTCATTAAGTGATGAAACTAATGCAGCCATTTCTTCTTTTGTATATTTTTCATCAACCTTTACTGAATCTCTCTTTGAAGTTTCAATTAAATTAGAATCTAAGCTGTCATCCATTTGTTTAACAACTATATAAACAAATAGTTCTGATTCATAGCATACATCAAGCTTTGTAATTTTTGAATTTTTAATAGAAGGGTTATTAAGCTTTGGAACTTTATTTGTAATTGTATTTTTTTCAACACTAGTAATATTAGTAATTTCAAATTCCTTTAGTGCATATAGCATTGCTGATACTTCTTCTTCAGTATATTGCTCATTAACCTTTACTGAGTTTCTCTTATCAGTATCAATAATATCAGCACCTAAATTATCATCTAATTGTTTTGTTACTATAATATCAATAAGCTTTGATTCATAACATACATTTAGTTTTGTTAAACTTTCAGGACTCTTTATAGATGGTTTGTTTAAATTTAATACTTCATTTTGTATTGTTGTGATATCTATAGCTGTAATATCTGAAATGCCTAATTCCTTTAATGCATATAGTATTGCTGATACTTCAGTTTCAGTATATTGTTCATTAACCTTTACTGAATTTCTCTTATCAGTATCAATAATATCAGCACCTAAATTATCATCTAATTGTTTTGTTACTATAATATCAATAAGCTTTGATTCATAACATACATTTAGTTTTGTTAAGCTTTCAGGACTCTTTATAGATGGTTTGTTTAAATTCAATACTTCATTTTGTATTGCTGTGATATCTATAGCTGTAATATCTGAAATACCTAATTCCTTTAATGCATATAGTATTGCTGATACTTCTTCTTCAGTATATTGTTCATTAACCTTTACTGAATTTCTCTTATCAGTATCAATAATATCAGCACCTAAATTATCATCTAATTGTTTTGTTACTATAATATCAATAAGCTTTGATTCATAACATACATTTAGTTTTGTTAAACTTTCAGGGCTCTTTATAGATGGATCGTTTAGATTTAATACTTCATTTTGTATTGTTGTGATATCTATAGCTGTAATATCTGAAATACCTAATTCCTTTAATGCATATAGCATACTAGATATCTCAGATTTTGGATATTTATTAATAACCTTTACTGAGTCTCTCTTATCAGTATCAATAATATCAGTACCTAAATTATCATCTAATTGTTTATTTATTATAGATTCAATAATAATAGAACTATAACATACATCAAGCTTTGATACTTTTGGATCTGTAATAGCTGTATCATTTAAATTTAATACTTTATTTGTAATTTCATTGATATCAATATTTTCTAATGATGAAATTTCAAATTCATTTAATGAATCTAATAATAATGATACTTCTTCTTTATTATAATATCCATTAGAATCCTTTACGCTTAATTTAGTAGAATCATCTACTAAATCCTCTGTTAAATTCTTATCTAATTGTTTTGCTATAACTGATTTAATTATAATAGATTCATAACATACATCAAGCTTTGATACTTTTGGATCTGTAATAGCTGTATCATTTAAATTTAATACTTTATTAACAATATCATCAACATTAATATTTGAAAAATCAGTTATTTCTAATTCATTAAGTGAATCTATAAGTGTTCTTAATTCTATTTTTTTATAATTTCCATTATCTTTAGCTTTCTCTTTAGATAAATCATCTATAAACTCTTCATTAATATTATTATCTATTTGCTTTGTTAATGTAGCTAAAATAATAGGACTACCATAACATAAATCTAATTTAGTTTGATAATTCTCGTTTTGATATTTATTTAATAAATCTTGTGTTAAAGGATCATTTAATTCTAAAATATTACCAATAATTTGATTTGTTAAATTCTCTGAATTAGAAAAATCTAAATTAGGATCATTAAGCTCTAAAACCTCAAACACATCTAATAATCTCTTAATTTCGCTACGCCATGGATTAGTAGCCTCAAATTTAGTTAATTCTTCCTTTGTAGCAGCTTCCTTCAATTCATTAGGCACTACAATAATACTTGAAAGTTCACTAGGAAGACTATTTGATAAATAGTTTGCAACAGTAGCACATAAAATATCACTCTGACTAACATTATCTTTATTATCTACAACAAAATTAATAATGCCCTTAGTTTGATCACTACTTTCTAAACTTGTTAATAAATCCGGAACCATTCTAATTAATTCTTTGATTTCTTCTTTTAGAATTAAATTAACATATTTACTGTCAACCATTTCCTTACATGTATTTGGATAAATAATTTGAATATCTTCAATATTAATTGATAATAATAATCCTGATACTGTAGAGGATACAAGTTTAGAAGATAATAAATAATTTAAAACTTTTTCATCATCATCAAGGAAGCTATTGCATAATTTAGAAAAATCATCATTAGTTAATGAATTGCCATTTACTAAATCAGTAATTACAGTTTTAGTATCTGTATTACTAAATAATGCTTCTATTCCCTTAAATAGATTATAGATTTCTCCTTTTTCAGTAGAAGTATTTGCATATTTAATATTATCAGGAATATATAAATCTGTACCTTGAGTCATTTGTTCTAAGAAGCCAACCATACTTTTAGTAATAAAATTAGTTTCTAACACTTTACCCAATAACATAGAGGTAGATAATCCATCAACTACATCATTAAATAATCCATGATTATATTCATATTTTTCATTATTCACATCAAAAATATTATATATAGAATTTACTATTTGTATTGTTACATCTTCAGTTGAATTTAATTCATATACAGAAGAGAAAAGCTTCAAGCCTGAGTTAACGCTCTTTAAAAGACTATTAATTTCATTAACCCAATCTAAGGATTCACTATTTGTATCTTCTAATAAATATGAAGTTGATAATAACTCTTGCTTATTATCTTCTTCTTTAGGATCTTCTGATAAATAATAGTTAGATAAATAAATATATAATCTCTCAAATACTGGATTAAAATTATCTTTATTTTTACTATTTAATAGCGATAATTCATCAATATCATCCATAACAGTAGTAGCTAAATTAACAGTATCTAAAACTTGATCGTTTGTTGATTCATTACTTAAAACATTAAATGTTATTTTGAATGCTACTTTAACATCTTCTTTTTGTAATAACATATTAGGTTTTATTGTAGCAACCTCACCATTAGCTTCAAAATTAGCTTGATCATCAGGTATATATGGTGAAATATAATTCTTATTAAATAACACATTTAATAATTCAACTGTATCTTTAGGTAGTGATTCAGTTAAAGTCATTTCATTCATATGATTAACAAATGAATCTAATACAGAAAATGTCATATCAATAAAAAATGTATTAGTATTAAAATCATCAATTAATTTATTAAATTCATTTTGAAATTCAATATTAGAATAGACATTACCAATAACTTGTAAAAGCTTATTACTTCCCTCTTCTGAATTTCCAGATTCTTTTATAGCTGAAATAATATCTTCTTTACCATATTTTAAAATCAAATCAAAAGATGATCTTGCGAATACTGTAACTGCACCTAAATCCTTTGATAATACTAGGTTTGATTTTAATTCACCTTCATATGAATTTCCTGACAATAAATTATTAGCCATAAATAAATAGAATGGTACATTATCTTGATCTTTAATAGTATTTAATACCTTAAATATACCTGAATTACCATAAGATCCAGTTTGAGAATAAATAGAATAAGTTGTATTATAGGTATCATCACCCCAATCATATTCTTTATATTCTCCTTCTCCTGTACCTCCAACTACATAAAAAATTGCACCAATTACAGACATAACCATAAATCCTGCAACAATACCACGTAAAGCACCAATAGCGCCACCAAAAATACGATGCTTCTTATATTTTTTATCTGGATCAGTTTCTTGATATTTTTTATTGACCTTTCTTGAATGTCTTCTTTCTGGATAAAAAATTAGATAAATAATATAGAATATAAATACTAACAATAAATATACAATCCATAATAAAACAAAGAATACTATATGATAAACTAGATTTGTAATTGCCATTAAATAGGCACCATTTTCTTCTAATACTAATGCCATTCCATTTCCCATATTAGTATTATTTAAAATCAGTTCCATAATAATATCTGTCAAAGAACTATTATTAGTACTAACTCCTAAAGTATTTTGTAAGCCACCATCACCTAAAAATGCATTAGCAATATTAACAATATTTGTATCAGTTTGAGCATTATTGACAATAACAAAATAAGCAATTAAACAAGCAACAAACGCAACTAATGCTTGTATTCCTAATATTACACTCTTTCTAAAACCCCTTAATATACCAAATATTATGGACAATAATATAATTAATATGAATAAAAGCGTTGGTATTAAACTAAATAAACCACCGTCTGATAAAAACATAGTATCGACTCCCTTCTTTATATGACTATTATACAATTAATAATAATCATTTACAATAAAAAAAGACTATTTAGGAGAATGAAAGAATATGAAAAAAGGCAAGTAAAATACTATAAATAAATAACAAATATAAAATTTTTCTTGAAAATCATAAATAGCTATGCTATACTTTTAAAGGAAATCAATAGGGGCGTAGCATAATGGTATTGTAGTGGTCTCCAAAACCATCCGTGGGAGTTCGATTCTCTCCGCCCCTGCCATTTTTATGTCTACTAAGTCCAGATTAATTCTGGGCTTTTTTCTTGTCTAAAAAATTCAAACTCTAAATTTTACTAAACTTAATATTGTTTGGAGTTTATTATTCTTTTATATTAAAACTTATTCAAATTATTTTAGGCTGCTCCCCTATTTTATTTTGATTTTATATTAATATAATTAATAAATAAAATGCTGATTAATATAAAATCTCTTATTTATGCTTGAGTTATTATCCACTTTTTGCATATTTTTTTATATTGTAGTATAATATAAATACAAAACTATCTAATCAAGGAGATAGCAATATGGAAGAAAGAAAATTAAGAGTAGTATTTCCATTTATTGAAGCTGGAATGGGTCATATTATGCCTATGAAAAGTGTATTAGAGGTATTCAAAAGAAAATATGGAGATAGAGTTAATGTAATTGAATCAAAATTTTATACAGAATCAAATGATCCTGATTTAATAGCCTTTGAAGAATTTCTTACAAGAGAAGTAAGACGATACGGAAAAAGTAGAATCTATGGATATTGGGCAACACTAAATTGTCAATTTTGGGGAAAAAATTTATCTGGATATTTTACTAATAATTTCTGGCGTCATAAAGCTTATCTTAAAGGACTTAAGCATATGACAGAATTAGAACCAGACATCGTATTTTCTACTCATTGGGCTAGTAATTATTTAGCCTGGAGAATAGAAAAAAGACCAATATGTATAAATTATTGTCCTGATACTTTTTTAAATAAGCTTTTTGAATGTGATTCAGATATCACATTAATCAGTATGCCTTATGGCTATAGAAGAGCTATGAAAAAGAAAATGTATAATGAAAATAATCTTAAATTAGTTCCTTTCTTAATAAGAAATGAAGTATATAATATTCCATTAGATAAAAAAACAAATAGAATAAATATGGGATTACCTTTAGATAAATTCACTGTAGTTTTAGCTGAAGGAGGCTATGGAATAGGTAGAATGAAAGCAATTTGTGAGGAATTAATCACTCTTCACATTCCAATGACTGTAGTACCTGTATGTGGAAAAAATCAAGAGCTATTCAATTATTTCAAATCACTAGAAACTACGAGTGAGGTTACATTCATGCCTTTTAGCTTCACAACAAGAATATTAGAACTTGAAGCTGCAGCTGATTTATTTTGTGGCAAATCTGGAAATATTATTGCAGAGCCTACCTTCTTTGGAGTACCTTCTATTATTACTAACTATGCTACTTTAATAGAAAAATATATAGGAGAGCATTACATAAAAGAGGTTAAATGTGCAATAAAAGAATTTAATGCTCACAAGGTAGTGAAAAAAATAATTTCATTTATAAATAATCCTGAATTACTAGAGCCATTAAGACAAAACGCTGTTAATTATCATTGTCATTTTGGAGCTGAAGCTACAGCTGATATAATTTGGCAACAAATAATAAAAAAATATCCCCATTTAGCTAGAAAGGATATTTAATATTGATTCCTTCATTAATAATAATGGAGGAATCTTTTATTTTTATTAATGGCACAATTAATTCATTATCATTTAAATATTGTTTAAAAAATGTAATTAAATGAATAGGCTTTACATTCTCATAAATATCATAAGAATATACCGGCTCCATTAAAGGATTTAATAATGTATCAGATTCTTTATTTATTAATTTATAAACATCTTCAATTTTTTCTTTGGTAAAAAATACATAGCTATTAAAACTAATTCTTAGCTTATTAATGCTAAGTTCTATTATTTCATTTATTAAATAATCATTAAAACTATTAATATTAATTAATATAGTAGAAATATGATTATAATTAATCTTGTGGCTTTCTCCTAATTCTAAATTATCTAAAGCCTCATTCAAATTATCTCCACTTGCTAATTTAATAATAAAAGATTCACTATTCTCATTTTTAGAAGAATTAGGTATTAAACAATTAATTTTTAATTTATCATCATTTTCTATTCCTATACAACCAATATAAATATCTTTTGAAGGATAATCAGTATTGCCACAAGAAACAAGAATAAGTAAAATAGTAATTACCAAAAAAATCTTTTTCATCCTCTTCTTCTCCTATCATATACTTTTAAATTTATATCTCTTAAATAGCTTTTTAGGCTACTAGAGGATTTAAAAAATAAACCTAAATCCTTAATGTCTAATGGCATTATTGGATAAAAATAATGAACTCCAAATAGCTTTTCATTATATAATAATGCCATCAATGCAATTGATGTTATTAAAACACCATAAAAGCCTAAAATAGTACCTAAAAATAAAGTTAATAATCTGATAATAGAGATATTAATTAATACACTAATATTAGTAGATATCATAAATCCAGATAAAAATACAATTGCAGTAAATGTAATAATAATTACTCCAGCAATACCACTAGTAGCTAAATTTTCTCCAATTATTAAACCTCCTACTAATACAATTGTTGAAGATAATGTTATTTTTGATTGTCTAAAAGTAATTACATATAATAGTTCAAATATTGACAAAACGATCATTATTTGAAAATAACTTGGTAAAACAACTTCACCTTCAAGTTTTTTTAAAATTGATAACCATCTTAATGATAAAAAATCACTATCAATTGAAATACCTGCTGAAAATAACCCAAGCCCTACAGTTGCTAAAACAGAACAAAAGATCAACAATAATCTTTCAATAATTGTAAAAAAAGGAATAACTGTTTTATCTATTGGAAGTTTAGTTATACTAGTAATATTTATAGGTAAAACTAAAGCTAAAGCTAATCTATCAATTAATATTACAAATTCTCCATCATAGATTCTTTTTGCAGCCAAATCAGGAGAACCTACATATTGAGTGATAGGAAATAAATGCTTCTTTTGAAAATATGCAGTAATATCATCTATTGATAATACAGCATCTATATCAATAGAATTTAATACTTCTATAATCTTATTCTTAATTTCTTTATTACTTATATCATCAATAGAAAACAATGCTATTTTAGTTTTACTTCTTCTTCCAATCTCACTCATTTCAATATTAAGCTTATCTTCTTTAATTCTCGTTCTTAATAAAGAAATATTAGTTTTAATATAATCTGTAAATCCATCCCTAGCTTGAAGTGCTCCCTCAGGTTCTATTATAGAATCAGTAATACTTCTACTTAAATTAGTAACTAAATCAATATGATAATAAATATTATTTCTTAATATGCCTATTTCTCCCTCATATAAGAAATTTAGAAGTTCACTATACTTAATTTCCTTACATATTCCAGGAAATAAATTATCTATTCTTTTATCTCTATTATTTTTAATTTCGTCATAAAAATGAGCATAAAAATACTTAATATCACATATTCCATCAATATAATAAATAATACAATTATCCTTAGTAGTAATTATTTGTATATTCTTTATTCTTTTTAAATCCATAATATACTCCTATCATATAAATAATAATTATTAATGATAATATTCCAACAATAATAATAGAATATTCATAAAATATATAATTATTTTTAATTAAGTAATAAGCTCCTATAGCTAATATCATAATAATTGTACTAATTATAACTTTATATTTCTTTTTACTATTAATTAAACTTTGATAGAATGAAAGCTTAAATATAGAAGTAATACCAATACTGAAAATATAGATATAATCAAAGCTTCCATAAAATCTTGATACTGGTGCTATCCTTAATGCAATAAAACCTACAAATGGATTATTTTGAAATAATTTCGTACCTGATGTGAATACCAATAATCCATATTCTATTAAAAATAATATTATTGATATTAAAATACCTAAGATAATAGGTAATTTAGAAAATTCTAAATTATCTTTATTTGATAATAAACAAATAAAATTATCTAATATAAAAACAATTATTATAGGTATAATTAAGTAACTAAATCCACCATTAATACTAAATTCTAATGGTATTAATTTATGGAAATATAGTAGATATAATATTAATAACATAAAACCAAATATCCATGATATTTCAATAAGGTTAGAAGGCTTAAATAATGATAAAAAATAAATCAATATGGATGAGGATATGATGAAAAAGAAAAAGAAAACATCTTTATAAAATAATGTTGATAGTATATAAGAGGATATTCCTACACCTAGAATACCTCTTAATATAGAAAAAACACTTACTAAATATTTAACCTTTGATTTATTAATTTTTCTATAAAAATTAAAATTATAAAAGTCACTTGGAATTAATAAAAATATAAATAGTAATAAAAATAATAATATAATAATTATAAAAAAACCAAATTCCTTTGTATAATTATAAAGGCTATAAAAAAGAGTAGTTCTTAAAAATATATAATTATATATAAAGATAAAGAAAAAAAGACAAGCCTTAGATGCCTTACGCATACCCTCACCTCAAGAGTATTGTTTGCAAGCTTGTCTTTTTTTATTCTTTATTTATAAAAATAAATTTATTTGCCTCGGTAATATTAATAATATTAGTACTTATATATTTTTCACCATCTAAATTAATATTAATAGAATTATTTAATTGAATATTAAATTTATTACTATTAATAACTAATAAATTCTTTTCAATTTTAAAAAGCATTAACATTATAAATTTAAATAATGCTATTACTTTATTTCCTGTAATTCCTATAAGCTTCAAAGAATTATCATAAATACTACTATTAGTTTTATAACCAGCTATTTTATTAGTATGTAATATTAATAAAATTTGATATTTATTATATTTATCATCATTAATTTTTATATTCATTGAACTACTTTTAAATAAAGATTTTATACAATTAAAATAATAAGCTAATCGTTTAATTCTTTTTTTCAATATATCACTAGTGTTATAGCTAACATCAGTCATCATACCCAATGCAAAAGCATATAAGAAATAACTATCATTTATTTTATATGATGAAATTTCTTTTGTTATATTTTTTCTTAATATTTCAAAATTTTTATTTATATTTTTATAATACCCTAATGATAATGCAATGTCATTGCATCCTCCCATTGGGAAAATAAATAATTTAGGAGGATTAATAATATTCTCTAATGCTAAAACAACCTCATGAATAGTACCGTCTCCACCAGCAATGGTTATTAATTCAAAAGAATTAGCAGTTTTAACTAAATAATCATAAATATGATTCTTATATTCTGGTTTAAAAATAGAAATATCATAATTATTATTTTGAAATAAATCAATTATTCTTTTTATCCTTTTTTCCTTATAGCCTGTGCTATAAGGATTATATATTAAAAGAACCTTCATATTAACTATTCAAAAATTGATCAAATTTCTTTAATTTAGAATCCGTACCTACAACAACAACAATATTACCAGGTGATAATACGTCAGTACCCTTTGGAATATAGAATTCTGTTGAGCTTATATCCTTAATAATACCTACAATATTTACATCAAAACGATTACGAATATTCAATTCAATTAAAGTTTTTGATTCAAACTTCTCACCAATTTCAATTTTAACTATTGCATAATTTAAAGCTACTTGATAATAATCTAATATACTATCACTTAATATTTGATTAGCTAATGACTTAGCAGATGCCTCTTCAGGAATAATAACCTCAGTAGCCCCTAGCATTTTATATACTTCTTTATGTCCCTCAACATCAGCTCTAACAATAATATTTTTTACTCCTAGATTCTTTAAATTAACTACAGTTAAAATAGAAGCTTGTAGATTATTACCAATAGCAACAATAGCATAATCAACACTACCGGCCCCTAGCTCATGTAAAACATTCATTTTTGTGGCATCAGCAATTAAACAATGTGGTACTTCATGAGAAATTTGCTGTACACTTTCTTCATTAATATCTACTGCTAAAACATCGCAATTCATATTTGCTAATGATTTAGCTACATTAGCTCCAAATCTACCTAATCCAATTACTAAATAACTCTTTTTCATCCTATTATCACACTTTCCTCTACATATTTGATTTGCTCATTAGATGAAGATATCCAATTTTTATTAACAACACCAATAACTGTTAATGGACCTAATCTTCCTAATAACATTAAAATAGATAATATAATTCTACAAGCTGAATTTAAGCTTGTAGTAATTCCCATTGAAAAACCTGTTGTTGTTGAGGCTGAAACAACCTCAAAGAAAATTTCTTGAATTCCTAATTCTGGTTGAATCATAGCCACAATTAAAGTACCAGTAAAAATAATCATAAAAAATACAACTATTAAAACAAATGCCTTAAATACCTGATTTTCAGCAAATCTTCTATGAAATGCCTTAGCCTTTGAGCCTTTAGCATAGCTTAATATAGCTAAAAACGCAACAGCTAATGTAGTAGTCTTAAAACCTCCACCAGTTGAACAAGGAGAAGCTCCTATAAGCATTAAAAAGATTACTACTAAATATGAAGCCGGATTATCCTTAAATGCTGACATATCAAAGGTTGCAATACCACAGGTTCTTGCTGAAAATGAAGTGAAAAATGCTTGTAGCCAAGATAATGATGGCATTGTAAGCTTTAATAATAAACCTCCAGCTATTAATAAAATAAAGGTTGTTATTAGTGTAATCTTTGTATGCAAACTAAATTTTTTAAAATTTCTTTTCTTTATCACATCAGTAATAACAACAAAACCAATACTACCTAAAAATATCATTACCATTGTAGTAGTATTAATTAAAATATTATCCTTAAATTCTATTAATGATTGATTACCAAACACATCAAATCCCGCATTATTAAATGCTGAAGCTGAATGGAACATTGTTGCCCCAAAAGCACTCCAAAAATCATTATTATAATAGCCTAATAAAGGAAAAAAATTAATAATAGCACCCACCAATTGGATACTTAGCGAAATAATCATAATTTTTTTAACGAGCCCAATAATACCACTTACTGAATTTTGATTTAAGGCTTCTCTTAACAAAAATCTATTACTTACTCCTATTTTAGCTCCAATAATAGTAAAAAAGAATACAGCTATAGTAATTATTGATAAACCACCTATCTCCATTAAAATACCCATAATAATTCTACCAAAAATAGACATATCATGTGCCAAATCCATAACAGATAATCCCGTAACACATACAGCTGAAGTTGCCATAAAAAATGAATCAACAAAACCAAATGACTTACCTGTTTGTGAAGAAATAGGAAGCATTAAAAATAATGTTCCAGTTAGTATTACTATTACAAAGGTCATAATTATATATATATACGGATGAATTTTCTTAATTCTCATATTACACCTCTTGTATGCGATTATTATACTATATTTTATTATCTACAACAAGAATAATCGTATCTATGGAAAATCATTTTCAAAAAAGTCACAATTATTTAATAATAATTATTATATTAAAATCACTATAAAAAATGAAGAGAAAATATTTTTTCTCCTCATCATAATTAGTTATTAACTAGAAAATAACCTAGTATTAATTTTAACTTCTTTTCAAAATAACTTTCTATTTACCAAGAATCTTTCTTACCTCATCAATAGATAAATCTAAAAGATCTGCTATCTCTTCAATAGATTTTCCTTTTTGAAATAATTTGAATATTACCTCTTTTTTATTTTGAGTAATACCCCGTTCAATTCCTTGTTCAATTCCTTGTTCAAGTCCTTCTTCAATTCCTTCTTCCTTAGCAGTTTTAATGGCAGTTGTATAATCTAATTCACTTTTTAAGGTTTCTAAAGCTATTCTAAAGCTTTCATTTGATTCCAAATAATCCTTCATTTTCTTAGCCTCCTTCTTAATTAATTCATTAGATGAATTTAAATTCCTTGTAATATTAGATTTAGACTCTATCATGGAAAAATATTCCCTTAATTCTATGTTATCACACAAATCAAGCTTTTTCAAATCTATAATTAAGATTTTATATTTGCCCTCTATTATTTCTTTTTTAGAAATAGTTCCATAGATAACATACTCTTCATAATAACTATTATTATCGAATATTGACACATTTGAATTCAATAGCCATATTCCTAAATAATTATTATTACTATGGTAGCTTTCACCTTCTTGTATATCATTCATAATCATTGATGAAAAATAATATACTACTCTTTCTTTGAAATACTTTTCTTTATTATTTTGCATTTCAAGATCGATATTTAATTCATTTTGAATTAATATCCTTAAATCAAACCTAGGCTTTTTAACCTTTGGTGTTATTATTACCTCATTAGATAAATAGGTAATATCTTCTGGGAGGACTTCCTCACCTAGAATTAGTGACACAAGAACACTAAGGTTACTTGCTACACTATAATAATGCTTAAATACTGCATCATTTGAAAGACTTAAATTAAAGTCATTTAGGATTTTTTCATCCATTTTTATCACCTCTTACTTAAAATTTTTTGAAGGATTTTTTTACCCTTCATAGAATAATAGTAAGTTTTTACAAAAGTTTTTGGTTTTTTTCTAATTTTTTTAAAAAAAACGAAAAAAGAACTAATATTTTCTATTAGTCCCTAAAAAATCTATTTTACTTTTAAAATCTTCCTAAACTATAAATTAAATAATTTAAGATTATTCTCTATTACAAAAAATGAGCAATATTTTTACCAATTTTCAGGCATAGCCTTACATACAGCCATAGCTAAAGCTCCATCACCAATATGGCAAGAAACAGATAAAGATAATGGATAAATTGCAATCTCTTCCTTAATTAGAGGGAATTCCTCTTTAATCATTTTAGCAAATTCTAAAGCATTAGTCTTATCAGTACCAGAATATGCAATTTCTAAATGAATATTATCCACTCTTCCATCAATATCTTTTAAATAGCCCTCAACACAAGCTTTACAAGCATCAATCATAATTCTTTTAGCATTCCCTAATGTACGATTAAGCATTCTAAACTTATCAAGCTTTTCTCCCTTAATTAATAAAACGGGCTTTAAATTAAGCATTTTACCAGCTGCTGCAGCTGCAGGTGTAATTCTTCCACCTTTTTTTAAATACTTTAAAGTATTTACCATAATAAATATATCAGATTGCATCTTTATCTCAAGAAGCTTCTTTTCTATTTCTTCACCACTATATCCCTTATTAGCTAACTCAATCGCATCTAAAACTGATTGTCTTTGAGTAACGGATATTCTTTGATTATCTACAACAAAAACCTTTCCCTGATAATTAGCTTTTGCTGAAACCATTGTACTTTCACAAGTAGTGGAAAGTCCACTTGACATAGGAATATATACAATTTGATCATATTCCTCTAGCATTTCGTCCCAAATAGAATTAATAAAACCCACTGAAGGCTGTGCTGTAGAAACCTCAGCATCATTTAAAAGCATTTCATAGAATTGTTCTTGATTCAATGTAATATCTTCTAAATATTCCTCTCCATTAATAGTAAATGGCATGGGAACAACCCTAATACCTAATCTTTTTCCCTCTTCTTGTGTAATACCACTATTACTATCAGTCATAATAGCTACTTTCATAACGAAACCACTCTCCTATAAACTATTAATCATTATAACAAATACTAAAAATCTTGTCAAACATTATAATATCTTTTTCCTGTAATTTTATATCACTTTATGATATAACTACTTTATTTCTCTAACCTCAGCATCAATAACTTCACCTCTAGTAATAGTAGGGCCACCACTATTAGAATCAGATTTATCCTTTTTAACATAATATAAAATAAGATTAATTAATCCATAAATAGCCATAATAGAGCCTAAAGCTATTAATGAATATCTAAATACTATATCATTGAAATTAAATAATAAAACTAATCCAATAATTAATAATGGTAAAATATTAATAAATTCTTCTTTTTTATTATCACTAAGAATTAATCTTAAAGTAGATAAAATAATTACTAATCCAGTTAATATTAAAGAAACAATTAGATTATGTCTATCAACCATAAAAATAACACTCATTGTAATAACACCCATTGTAAGTATAAATTCAGGAATATATTTTTTATCTATTTCAATTAGCTTTGTAACAAATATCAAAGGAATAATACTATTAACAATTATTGCAAATCCAATAATTATGCATATACCTTCAGCAACAACATCAAAAGAAAATATAGATAACATTAATATTAATATGCCAAAAACTAATAACAACAAACTTCCAAATAATCCGATATTTTTTATTTTAATCATTTAATATACTCCTCTTTAATAGCCTCAAGTTCAAAAAATCTTTCCATCATCTTTTCATACAGCATTTCATTTTCTTCGATTTCTTTCGATATTTCCATAATTTTTTTATAATCAGTGGTTTCTTTTTTCAAATCTTCTTTTAATATATTAATTTTATTTTCTAATAATGGCATATCCTCATTTAATTTATTTAACTCATTACGAAGTGAAGCAGGCATTTTATTAGAATTTTTGTAATTTGTTTCTTCTTTAACAGTTTTTATGGGTTCTAAAGAATCTAAATATTCACTAAATGATAATGTAGTTTCTTCAATATAACCATTATTAAATACTAATAATTTATTACATATTTTATCTAAAAAATATCTATCATGACTAATAACTAATACAGGACCTTTAAATTTCATTATATAATCTTCTAATATTTCAAGTGTATATAAATCTAAATCATTAGTTGGCTCATCAAATAATAAAATATTAGGATTATTAATTAATACTCTTACAAGCTGTAATCTTCTTTTTTCACCACCTGATAGCATTTTAACCTTAGAATATTGTAGTTCTTTAGTAAACAAAAAACTTTCAAGTAAACTAGATGCTGAAATTATTCCATCTAATGTCTCTATTTGATTTTTTTCCTCTTTAATATAATCTATTACTCTAATTTCAGGATCAATTAATTCTAAATGTTGAGGCAAATATCCAATATTTAGTGTTTCTCCCTTTATTATTTGTCCAGAATCAAGTGATTCTATTCCCATAATTATTTTAAATAATGTAGTTTTTCCACAACCATTTTCTCCCACTATTCCTATTATATCCGATTTATTTAAATCTAAATTAAAATAAGAAAATAATTCTTTATTAATAAATGCTTTAGAACCATCCTTAATAGAAATAAGCTTTTTACCTAATCTTGTAGAAATACTAGATAATTCCATTGTTTTTTGCTCATTAAATTCTATTTTACTTAATTCATTAAATCTTTCAATTCTACTTTTACTTTTAGTTCTTCTAGCCTCTACTCCACGAGTAATCCAGTTTCTTTCTGATTTTAAAAAGGCTTGTATTTTCTTTTCTCTTAAAGCTTCATTTACTAGTCTTTGTTCCTTTAATTCTAAAAACAATTCATAATTAGCATCATATAAATAAATATTTCCAAAATCTAATTCCATCATTTTATTACATACTCTTTGTAAAAAGTATCTATCATGTGTAACCATTAATAAACCTTTTTTCCATTTTTGTAAATATTTTTCTAACCAAATTATTAAATCATTATCTAAATGATTTGTAGGCTCATCAAGTATCAAAATATCACATGGAGTTACTAATACCTGGGCTAATGCAATTCTTTTTAATTGACCTCCACTCATATTTTTAGTAGTAATATTATAATCATTGAATCCCATTTTACTTAAAATAGATTTAGCCTGATATTCTAAAATAGGATAATCTTTACAAGTTTTTTCCATTACAATTTCTAATAAACTTTTATCTATAGAAAAAATTGGGTCTTGAGGTAAATAATTAATTCTAATCCCTCCTGTTTTCATTATTTCTCCAGATAATGGTTTTTCTATTTCTAATATTAATTTTAATAGTGTAGTTTTACCAGTACCATTTACTCCAATAATACCAATCTTATCAGAATCTGTAATTGAAAATGAAGCATTCTTTAAAATATATTTATCTATATACTTAAATGATACATTATTAAATGTTATATTCATATAAATCATTCCTTATTATTATTTTATATTTATTATATATTAATAAATTATTTATTCAAGAAATAAAAAATACCAAGATTTCTCTTAGTATCTTTCTAAAGATTATTCGCAGAATGCTAAATGATTAAATAATAATACACAAACTAAGTCAACCCATCCCCAAAATGGAATGAATATAGCACAAATAACACCAAGGATATTCTTTCCACTAGCATTAGTAAGTAATGCGCTTAATCTAACTAAAATTTCAACTACCCAGTTTACAATTGGGATAATTAATAGGATTAATTGGATTAATCTACTTTGCTTGTCGAACCACTTATTGAAGCTCATTTTGTTTCCCCCTTCATATATTCTAGTTTTATTATACACTTTATTTTATAAAAATAAATATAAAAATCATTTTTTGTTAAAAAAATAATTATATTGTCTTATGTTAAGTATTATTATATAATTATTAATAAAATAAGGGAGATTTAAATATGATTTTATATGGAATAATTATTATATTATCTATGATAATAGATATATTAATTAATATATTTTTTGTTAAGGCTGCCAGTAATTTAACGTATATTATATCGACTATATATTTTGTTATATTATTAATATTGATTGATGGAATATTTGCAGGAATAATAAGATGGTTTATTCCTAAAAAATTCATTAATAAGGATCATAAAATATATCAAATTTCTAAAAAAGAAATAAAAATTTATGATTTTTTTGGAATGAAAAGATGGAAACATTTAATTCCTGATTTAGGTCAATTTACTAATTTTCAAAAAAACAAAATAGAAAATCCAAAGGATAATCTTTATCTTGAAAGATATATAATGGAAGCCATATATGGTATGTGGGGGCATTTAGTTGGGGCTCCAATGGGATTTTTAGTATTATTATTTGATTTTAATATGTATACTAATGGCTCAACACTGTGGCTTACTGTAGCTCTACCTTGTGCAATAATAAATTTAATATTAGATATTATTCCTGCATTCGTATTAAGATATAATTTAAATAGATTACAAGTAATGTATAAATATAATGAAAAACATCAAAATAAATAATAAAATTGGTATAAGGTATTATTTTTATACCAATTTTATTATTTATAAGTCAATTATAAATGTATAATGGTTGACATATTATTAAATTATTAGTAAAATGAAATTACAAAGAGCTATTGTTAAAAATAAATAGGAAAGGAGAAATATTATGGATAGTAAGCTTCAAAAATTTCTTGATGAAAAGAGATGTTATATTTTTGACTTAGATGGAACTTTAGGTGATACTGAAAAATTACACTGGGTAGCTCATAACCAAATTCTAAAAAAAGAATATGGTATAGAAGTTGATCATGAGCATATTCTATCTTATTTAGGTAAGCCTGAAGAAGTATTCCTAGAGGAAATTGAAAGAGATTATAACATTAAAATTGAAAACAAGGAAAAATACTCAAAGAAAAGAGCTAAATTAGCTTGTAAAATTATTTTATCTCAATCTAAGCCTTTTAAATTCATTCAAGAGGTATTAGATTATAGAGGATTAGGTATTAGAGTATTTTTAGTATCTGCACAAAACAAAGCAGTTGCGCTTAAGCTAATGCGTAAGTGGGATTTCTATCGTCATTTTAATGAAACAAATTCCTTCTTTTGTGATGCAGAACACCCAGTTAAATCAGATTTTTATGATGTAATATTAAAATCATTAAAAACTGCAAAGCCTGAAGAAATAGTATTATTTGAAGACGTAAATAAGTATTTAGCTGAAGGAAAAAAGCGTGGCTTTAAAACTGTAGGTATTGATAGTGGTTTTGGTTGCCCTATTACTGATGCAGATTATATTATTGATACTAGAGAAAAATAATTGTATAACATTGTTCAAAAAAGGGAGAATTTGATTCTCCCTTTTATTCTATATTTCTTTTAAATAGTAATTATATTCTATAAATTCCTAGACTCGCCTTAATATCAAGGAACAAAAAAAGGCTTGATACGGTTAAATTAATTTTATCAAGCCATTATTTTCAATACTGGTGCCCGAAACAGGAATCGAACCTGCACTCCATGGGAACTAGATTCTAAGTCTAGCGCGTCTGCCAGTTCCGCCATTCGGGCATATAATACAATCTCACGACTGCAAGATGTATTATACTCAAAAAATATCTTATTGTCAATATAGAATTTTCATTTTAATTATTATTAATTTACATTTGTCAATTTAAAAATAATTAATAAATTCCTTTATAAATTCTCTTTTTATTAATATAAATAAACTCATAACAAATAAAAATAAATAATCCTGCGTAAGATAGATACCTTATTCCCATAGAGAATTTCATACCATTAGTTCCAGAATAATTTGTAATAACCTTATATTCTCCAGGTTTAACTCTAAAGGAAACTAATCCATCAATTTCAATTACCTCCACATATTCACTATTTACATAGCTACTAACGTATACCTCATATCCAGGATAATATAATAATGGAAGTTGAATTAATGACTCTTTTTCTACTTTAATATTCATTTCATATACTGGTGCCTTTTTATTTAGCACCTCAATATTTCCCTCGCCCTCTAAGAATACTGGTTCAAAGGAATAAGGATTTTTATTAAAGGAATACCATATTTCATGATAAATATTATAATATAAAGAATTATTATATAAAGAATTATATCCAGACCCTAGATAGAAATTTTTTGGATAATATTCTAAATTAGCTCCTATAGACATAAAATGATTGTAAACATCATCTGTAATTTCATATCGATAGCTTGGATTTTCAGTTTCCTGTAAGATTAATCTTTTTTCTAATAATGGTTGATTAGCCATCATAATAAATCCAGTTAATACTGCTATCATATATTTTGCATATTTTTCTTTAAAGGAATTTAATATATATACAAATAAAACAGATACAAATAATGATATAAAAGCCCATAATCTCCAAGGAAATTGAATCTTTAATAAGAATTCAGGCATAATGTCCCAAACATAATCTTGAGTTATCATAATTAATACTATAATTGAAATGAAGATATAATACCAAAAATCAATATTAGTAATTAATTTTTCTCCATTTACCTCTTCTTTTGAGTAATTAATAATTAGATATAATATAAAAACAATAATTCCTCCTAAAATTATTTCTAATCTATTAATCGTTAAGCAAATTAATAAAAAATATAATGTTAAAGAAATAATACTATGGAAATACTTAAGCTTTTTAATATTAGATAATCCCAAATCTAATGAGATAGCTACACCAGAATAAATTATAAATAAAATTAAGCTCATTGTTAGATTATCATTAGAGAAAATATAACCAAAACCTCCTGTAAGCCAACCATAATTTAAAAATCCTGAATAACTAAAACAATCATAGGTTCTTGATTTTACAGCCTCAACATTAGTCCACATTCTAACAGGTTCACTTACATTATAAAAATCCATACCAAGTAATGTCATTTGAGTAACAATATTAAATAATGTTAAGCCTAATATTAAGCCAATAGATAAAAATGAATAAATTATTTTTCTTTTATTCTTCAATAATGCTATTACTTTCTTAATATTAAATAATAAATAAATAATACCAAATATATAACAATACAAAGCTGTTAAATTATGACTTAAAAATAATAATACCGCTCCTGAAATAACTTCAATATATGGAACAATACTTTCTTCTTTATTATTTAAAATATCATATAATCCCATATAAAATAATGGTAAAAACATAATAGCTAATCCTTCAGCATAGGCTATTCTACAATAATAATCAAATAATCTATAAGGATAAAATATGAATATCGCTGCACAAATAATAGAAATAACTTTTCTATTTTTAGTAATATGCATACCAAATCTATACATAAATATTCCGGAAATATATACACTTAAAAATAATACAACCTTAAAGCTAGTTAATAACGAAATATTAAAAATACTTAAAATAACTCCCATTAATGCTGCAACTAAATGAGGTATAGGAGAATAAAATAGTTTTTTTCCTACACCCACACCAGAAGCTAAATATGGAGAAATTAAACTGAAATTTCCTTCTAATATAGCTTGATATTGATCATATATATTTGCAAAATGATAATCAGAATCATCACCATTTGGATATCCATTAGTAATAAATAATAAATAACATGCAAATACAGAAAAAATTAATAATACTAAATATGGAAATATTTTTATAAATATATTTTTTACCTTTTCCATAAGCACCTCAAAAAAATTAATATAGAATGATTATATCACATTATTATAAATATAATAACATTTTTGTTAAAAAGAAAAAGGTATTTATAAAATACCTTAATCTTACTCTTTACTATTAATATCTAGGTGAATCCTTTTTCCTTCTTTAGAAGCACCAGCATATAATACAGTACGAATAGCCTTTGCAATATTACCATTCTTACCAATTACACGACCTAAATCACTTGGATTTAATTTTACCTGATACTCAAGATTATCTTCAGTCTCGTTAACACATATAATTTCTACATCCTGAGGATAGGCTACTAAAGGAAGAATTAAACTAGCAATTAACTCTTCAAACTTTATCATAGTAGCACCTCTTACTTAGAAATTACGTTATTAGCAACTAAAATATTCTTTACTGTAGTAGTAGGTTGAGCACCATTCTTTAACCAAGCTTGAACCTTTTCAGCATCTACAGTAACTGTAGCTGGGTCAGTTAATGGATTATATGTACCTAAAATCTCTAAGAACTTACCATCACGTGGAGATCTTGAGTCAGCAGCAACAATACGATATTTTGGAGCCTTATGTGCACCAAATCTTTGTAATCTAATTTTAACCATATTAATACACTCCTTTTATTTATTTCAAGAGTATTATATCACAAAAATATTAGCTGTCAAGTATTTTTTCTTGACAGCTAATATTTTTATAAAAACATAATAAGATATATTGGTAAGATAATAAGATTATCCTTTAATTCAAAAACATTTTTATTTCCGAATACATATCCATATGGAATTTTATAATTTCCATTTTCTGATACCAATTTTGGAATTGCTCTAAAATTATTTTGATCTTTTCCTGACTTTATTTCTATCGGAAGAACAGATAGATTATCATAATCATTAATTAAAAAATCTACTTCTCCTACTTTCTTACTATCAAAATAAAATAATTTATGCCCATGAGCGATTAATTCCATAGCACAGACCGTTTCATATACTGAGCCTAAATTAATTCCATTATCATTTTCTAAAATTGCTTTTATGTTATTTTTATACAATAAATTAGTTAAGATTCCTACGTCATTATAATATAATTTAACTAAATTCTTACTAGTAGATTCATTAAGTGGAAAAACTGGATTACTTACAGCATAAGTTTGATTAGCGATACCAGAAGCAACTAAATAATCAAATTCTTCTTCGTATTTCTCTAAATTTGAATCATTTTTATTTTCAATTCTTTTAAACATAACTCTTTTAACTTTATTAGACATATTAGATATTAACAAGTCATAAACCTTTGAAATTTTTAATTTGTGTTCTAAATCATATCTAGAACAATCATCTTTATAATAATTAAATGTTTGAGAATGAACTTCCCTTGTTTTAAAAACATTTTTATTTATTACATATTCAATAACTGCATCAGGTAAGCCACCACAAATCAAATAATCCTTAAATAAAGATAAGAACTGTTTATGTATTGCATCTTGAACCATGGTTTTATTCTTAAAACAACCTCTTAAATATTCAATAACTTCAATTCCAACATTATTTGCCCATAAGAATTCTTCAAAGTCCATTGGATACATTTTTACTTCATCAATTGATCCCATCGGAATAAATATATGTTTAAGAGTTACTCCTAATAATGATCCACTTGCAATATAACGATAACGATTTTCTTTTTTTAAATCTTTAAGTAATGTAATTAATTGTGGATAATATTGAATTTCATCTAGAAATATAATTGTATCATCTATTGAATTAAGCTTATCTCCAAATAATGAGCCAACTAATAGATAAAATGATTTTGTAGTCCTAATATTTTTGAATAATTGTTCACCTTCATAATCTGATTTTAAGTCTATTTCAATATAATTTGCAAAAAAATGTGATGCGGTCTCTCTAATAATAAAACTTTTACCAATTTGTCTAGCACCATCTATAATTATTATTTTAGCATTTAAATTACTATAATAATCATTTAGAATCATTTCAACTTTCCTTTTAAACATATTGTCACCTCAATATTACGGTTTTTCCAATACTATTTTATCACTAAAAATCGGTTTTTCCAATACTATTTCAATGTTAAAAATCGGTTTTTCCAATATTTTTTTTATAGAAATTATCGGTTTTTCCAAAAAAAATTAAAAATGTCATTTTAATATAATAAAAAAAATCATTTGTTTATCATAACAATAAATAAATGATTAAATAAATTAATTTTATATAGAATTTATTGATTTTGTTTCTAATAATTTATTAGAAATAGAGGCTTTTATTTCATTTAAATCCTTTTCAATCATTTCATTGATTTTTCTTTCAAGCTTAAAATATTCTGATACTTCTGGTAATGAATATAATTCCTTCTTTTTTTCTTGAAATTCTAATCTAGCCTTTTCCTCATCCATGTATTTATTTTCTTTAGCTTCTAAATATAAAGCCTCTTTATTTTTAAAGGATATTATTTTTGAAGAATATTTACTATCAATTATTTTTTTCAAATCTAATAATCTTTTAAAATTTTCTTCCTTTAGAAGCTCATTTAAATATATTTGTTCTATATTCATAAAATATCTACCTCAAATTAATTATATATTATTTATATTCTAATGCAATAATTATTTATTAATTATACCTGCAAGACTATATAATAAATTAAAATTATTTTTAATTTTTTCTAATTTATCTATTCCTCTTATTTTAAGCATTTCTTTAGCTTCATTAATAAAATCATTAAATAAAGAAGGATCATAATATAATATTTTATACCATCTTGGATGATATCTTAAATACATTAATAAATCTAAATGATCATATAAATATTCCATATAATCCATTAATACCACTCATCAAACCTTTTATCAAATAGAGGATCCCCAGTAGATTTTTTAGCTAAGGCTCCTGCAGTACCTCCACTAAGGCCCCCTAAAAGCTCTAATACCTTTTGAATACTAGTGACTGTTTTAGTGACCTGATCAGGATCTATTTTTTTTACATAGCCAATAATTGTTTTAATCATATCCTCAGTAGATGAAGCTTCTTTTTTGGTTTCCTTAGCCTTAGATACTTTAACTTCTTCTTCATCAAAGGCAGATTCTCCTAATATTACAAAATCTTCATATAACTCCTGCCATGTTTTTCTTTTTGATTGAACTTCATTTTTAAGTAAAGGATGAGCCTTTACGAATTTTTTAAATTCATCTAATTTCTCACTCATACTATACACCTATTTTACTATATGTTTAAATGAATATTTTGTGATTTTTTATCATATATTTTTTTGGTGATAATAATGTTTAAATCAAATAAAGGTCAATATAATCCTGATTATTATGAAAATATGCAAATAAATAGAATATATTATGAATTAGAAGAAATTAATAGAAAGCTTAGAAATTTAAATAATAGATTACATCGAATTGAATTATTCTTAGGATTATCAATTGATGATAATAAAGGAGATAAATAGGCATTTTATCTATCAAAATAAAATCCTACTGCATAAGTTAATGTAGGAGGTGAGATAATGTTTTATCAAACACCAGGCTATGGATATGGCAATTATGGATGTATGCCTATGTATCAATGTGGCTGTAATACAAATAGACGTAGCGGATCAAGCTATGCATTAATTCTTGTATTATTTATTCTTCTTGTAATAATAGGCGCAGCACGTTGGTAATATTTATTTAATATATAATAAAATGACCAATAACTTTGAAAAGTGTTATTGGTTTTTATATTTCAATAGAATTTTTTTCTTTAGTGTGATATAATCACTTCGGTGATAATTATGTATTTAGCAAAGGATATAACAAAAGAAGGAAATCCAATATTAAGAGAAAAATGCTTAAAAGTAGCACTACCTTTAACAAAGGATGATTTAAATTGTGCTAAGGGATTATTTGAATATGTTGTTGTTTCTGCCATTGATGAGTTAGTAGAAAAATATCAAATAAGACCGGGAGTAGGAATTGCCGCTCCTCAGGTTGGAGTAAATAAAAGAATGTTTGCGATAAACTGTGTTGATTTCTTAGACGAAAAACAAAAAAAATATAATTATCTATTTATTAATCCTCAAATTATTGCAAGAAGTAAGGAAATGGTTTATTTACCTGGTGGTGAGGGATGCTTATCTGTTGATAGAGATACACAAGGTTTAGTTACTCCAAGACATTTAAAAATACAAATTAAAGGTGAAATATTAGATTATCAAACTAATAAGCTAAAGCATGTATCTATGAAGCTTGAGGGATATCCTGCAATTGTATTTCAACATGAATATGATCATTTAGATGGAATTCTTTTTACAGATAAAATGTATAAAGAAGAGGAAATTGATGCTGCCCCTTTATATAGGCTTGATGATGAAGGTAACTTAATAGAAGATTAAAAAAAGAGGAAATCCTCTTTTTTTTATTTTCTATATATAATCTTTTATTGTAATTCTTTTAATTTTACTAATTAAAATATAATAACATATCAATTTCTATTTTTTATATTTATTTATAATCGGTTTTCTACGCTCGGTTATTTTTGAATAAAAGCTTCTAGTAATAAATATTATATAAGGAAATGTTTTGTTTACTTATTTGCTAGAGTATACATGATTATTCCTCCAGCAACACTTACATTAAGTGATTCAGTGTCATAAATAGGAATATAGATATTTTTATTTAATAATAAATTTACTTCCTTACTGATTCCGTTACCTTCATTACCTAGTACAATAGCCATTTTATCATTAATTTTAACCTCTTTTAAATCTATACCATTAATAACATTTGTTCCATAAATATCATAATCCTTAAGAGTAGGTATAAAATCTAATAAATTTGCTTTTATAAAATTAAGCTTAAAAATAGCTCCTTGGCTTGATCTAATAACCTTATCGTTATAAATATCAACACTACCATCACCTAAAACAATTGTATCAAAGCCAAAGGCTTTACTACTTCTCATTAAAGCTCCTAAATTACCTGGGTCTTGTATTCCATCTAGAATTAATATTTTATTAGATAATTCATTTTTTTCTATCATTTTACATAAGCCTATTTCTGTTACTGTTGTATCAGTATTAGCTATTTTATCCATAACTGATTTAGTTACTCCAATATAGCCTTCACGCTCATTAATACTATAGGCTTCAATTAATAAATTATTTTTTCTTGCTTCATCTACTAAATGTGCACCCTCAACAATAAATCTTTGTTCTTTTTTACGATATTTAGAGGTTTTAAGCTTCACTAAATATTTTATTTTTTCATTTTCTAAAGATGTAATCATTATTATACCTCCATTAATAAAAGGGAGAAAAATCTCCCTTTTATTTTATCCTATTGAATCAACCATTTCAAGCTTAATTAATCTATTTAATTCAACTGCATATTCCATAGGTAATTCTTTACTAAATGGCTCAATAAATCCCATAACAATCATTTCAGTTGCCTCAGCCTCAGTTAGACCTCTACTCATCAAATAGAATAATTGTTCTTCATTAACCTTAGATACTGTTGCCTCATGTTCAATATACATATCACTATTTTTTCCAGTATTTGTTGGAATAGTATCTGATGTAGATTCATTATCTAAAATTAATGTATCACATTCAACATGGCTTCTAGCACCTAATGCCTTATTACCACATGATACTAATCCTCGGTAATTAACCTTACCTCCACCACGACAAATACTTTTAGATATAATAGTAGAGGTAGAATTTTCTCCTAAATGAATCATTTTAGCTCCTGTATCCTGTAATTGTCCTGTTGATGCGAAGGCTATAGATACTGTAGTACCCTTTGAATGCTTACCCTTTAATACACATGCCGGATATTTCATATTTAATCCTGCTCCAACATTACCATCAATCCATTCCATATGACCATAATCATCAACTAGGGTACGCTTAGTTACTAAATTAACTATATTATTACTCCAATTTTGTACTGTAGAATATCTACAATGAGCATGTTTTTTTACATATATTTCTACAACTGCTGCATGTAGGGAATCCTTTGAATATTGTGGTGCTGTACAACCCTCAACATAATGAATATCTGCATCATCCTCAACAATTATCAAGGTTCTTTCAAATTGTCCCATTCTTTCAGAATTAATTCTAAAATATGATTGAACAGGTTTAGAAAGCTTTACACCCTTTGGAACATAAATAAAGGATCCACCACTCCATACTGCACTATTTAATGCTGCATATTTATTATCAGTATAAGGAACTATTTTTCCAAAATATTCCTTTACTAAATCAGGATATAATCTTACTGCTGTATCGGTATCACAAAATATTACACCTAAATCATCTAATTCCTTTAAGTTATTATGATAAACAACCTCTGATTCAAATTGAGTAGAGGAACCAGCTAAATATTTAGCTTCAGCCTCAGGGATACCTAATTTATTAAAGGTATCTCTAATTGCCTCAGGTACTTCCTCCCATGAATTTTCAGTTTTTTCTGATGATTTTATATAATAAGTATATTCATCAAAATCTATACCAGATAAATCTGGTCCCCAGCTTGGATTTTCAATTCTAAGAAAGGCATCATATGCCTTAAGTCTGAATTCTCTCATCCAATCAGGTTCATTTTTAGCTTTAGAAATAAACTCTACAACTTCTCTTGATAATCCCTTTCCAGAGGTTAAAACAGTTTTCGCATCAGTTGTAAAGCCATATTTATAATCTCCAACTATTTCATTTATTTCTTCATTATTTTTTTTCATCTTGAACCTCGTTTATAGCCTCTTCAATAGCCTTCCAGGATAGGGTTGCACATTTAATACGAGCAGGAAAATCTCTAACTCCCATATAAGCAATAGCTTCTCCTAAGGCTTCCTCATTCTTAGGCTCTTCACCCTTAACCATTTCATAAAAATCATTAATAATAGCTAATGCGTCTTCCACATTATGACCAATTAAGGTGTCACTCATTACTGAAGCACTTGAACAACAAATACTACAACCATGTCCATCATGATGAATATCGGTAATGACTCCATTTTCTACCTTTAATTCTACATTCATATCATCACCACATGATGGATTGTTTAAATGAACAAAATGATAATCATCACCTTTTACAAGACCTTTATTTTTAGGGTTTTTATAATTATCCATTATTACAGTTCTATATAATGTTTTTAGATCCATAATTAATCCTCCTAAAACATGTTAAAGAAATCACGAGCTTCCTTAACACTTTCAACGAATAAATCTACATCCTCTAAGGTATTATAAAAGTAAAATGACGCTCTTACAGTACCAATAGTATTTAACCATGAGGTAATTAACTGTGCACAATGATGTCCTGCCCTAATACATACTCCATTTTTATCAAATACTGATGCAGCATCATGTGGATGTACTCCATCAATATTAAATGAAATAATACCAGTTTCTGCATTTTCATTGTAAATAGTTATTCCTTCTATTTTTTTAAGCTTTTTAATTACTTCTTCCTTTAGCATATATTCATAGGCTTTAATTTCATTTAATCCTATATTATCTATATATTCACAAGCCTTAGCTAATCCAATAACTCCTGCAATAATTGGAGTACCAGTTTCAAATTTATAAGGAATATCCTTAAATGTCATACTATCCTTTTTAACAGTATCAGCCATATCGCCACCAAATTCAATTGGAGGAATTTTCCTTAATAATTCCTTTTTACCATATAAAACTCCAATTCCAGTAGGCCCACATAGCTTATGTCCTGAAAATGATAGGAAATCACAATCTAGTGCCTTTACATCTACTTTCATATGAGGTACTGCTTGAGCACCATCAACAGAAACTAATGCCCCTACCTCATGAGCTAATTTGATTATTTCCTCAAGTGGAGTAATATAGCCCATTACATTTGAAACATAGGTTATGGCAACCATCTTAGTTTTTTCTGATAAAACTGATTTAAAAGCCTCAATAGTAATTCTTCCTTCTTTATTTAAAGGAATATATTTTATTATAGCTCCTTTTTTCTGAGCAATATTCATCCAAGGCATATGAGAGGAATGATGTTCAAGCTCTGAGGTAATTATTTCATCACCTGGATTAATAAAATTCATTCCATAGCTTTCAGCTACTAAATTTAAGCTTGCTGAAGCTCCTCTTGTAAATACTATTTCTTCAAAATCAGCATTAATAAATTTCGCAATAACAGCTCTTGCTTCTTCATATTTATCAGTTGCTTGATATGATAAGCCATATACACCTCGATGAACATTTACTCCTAAATGAGAATAATAATCATTTATTGCCTCAATTACAGGCTTTGGCTTTAATGCCATTGCAGCGCTATCTAAATAACATAGCTTAGGATTATCATTAAATACTTGAAAATCACTTCGGATTTTACTAATATCCATTTTTATCACTTCTCAATCAAATTAGTTATTTTTTCTAAAATATCACTTTTTAATTCTTCAAAAGGTAATGAATCAATAAAAGGATTAATTATTCCTTTTAAAATTAATAAGAAAGCATCATTTTTAGATAAGCCTCTACTCATTAAATAGAATAAATCCTCATCACTCATTTTGCCAATTGAAGCACCATGATTTGCAAAACAATCAAATTCATCAATTAATAGAATTGGCTTTGCAGTAATATAGGAATCATTATCCATAACGATTCCACGAGATAATTGAGAACATTTTGAGTTCTTCATTTCCTTTTCAATCTTACCAGTTGTATCAAATACTATACCAGAGGTATTCATTGAAACACCAACATTAGTAATATTTGAAATTGTATTAGGAGCCTTATGCTCTATATTTTCTATAAAAATAGAATTCATACCATCAGCTAATGCTAAAACCTTAGCTAATGCTTGAGCATTTTCCTCTAATAAATATATATTAATTATTTCCTTTGATGCCTTTATCGCAATCTCTAAATAATTTAATTCACCTTTAATATTGAAATTCTTTGTACCATTATTTCCATAAATAGTAAAATAATTAATAACTGAATTTTTATTTCCTAAAATATTAATATTTTTATTTTCTGTAATATCAATTAGTTTTACATTTCCATCAACAACAATATCATAACTATCATCAATTAAATAAATTAATTCACTATTGTTTAAATAATATTTTCCATCTATAGCAAGACCCAAGCTAGAAATAGGAGTTGTATTATTTATTTGCATTATTTTTTACTACCTGCATGAGCACAAGAACCTAGTATCGCGTGGGTCTTCTTTTCTTCTTCTTTATCAAATTCGATACCTAATTCCTTTTTTACCCAATCATAACCATCATTATCAATTTTTGTAATTAATTCCTTACCACCAGTAAGAACAATTTTTCCATTAATCATAACATGAACATAGCTTGGTTTTATATAATCAAGAAGTCTTTGATAATGAGTAATTAGTAAACAGCCAAAACTATCTCCTACCATATCATATACATTTTCTCCAACAATACGTAGGGCATCAACATCAAGTCCTGAATCAATTTCATCTAAAATACCAAATTTAGGCTTTAACATTTTCATTTGTAATATTTCATTTCTTTTCTTTTCACCACCTGAAAAGCCTTCATTTAAATATCTATGAGCTAAATCATCAGGCATTTTAAGTTCACTACAAGCCTTATCAAATTCTTTAATAAATGAAAATAAAGAAGGATTTTTACCACTTGTAGATTTCATTGCGTTTCTAATAAAATCACTATTTGTAACACCAGGTACCTCAGCTGGATATTGATAGGCAAGAAAAATACCAAGACGAGCTCTTTCATCTACTGGCTTGTCTAAAATACTTTCTCCATTTAGTAAAATATCTCCTGATGTTACTTGATATTTAGGTGACCCCATAATAATTGCTGAAAGAGTTGATTTTCCAGTTCCATTTGGTCCCATAATGGCGTGAACCTCACCAGATTTAATAGTTAAATTTACACCCTTAAGGATTTCCTTTTCCTCTACTCTTGCATATAAATCTTTTATTTCTAATATATCACTCATAATATAAAACCTTACTTTCTTGATACATTTTTACTATAATATATTTTTGTCATTTCCTTAAATAATCCCTCATAATCCTTTTTAGAAATGTATTCAGTATTATAGCTAGTAGTTGTTAATTTTATTTCACTATTATCTAATAAATGATTAGATAATTCATTAGTTGTAGCGCCTACTATTCTTAAATTATTTTTATTTGCATAATCATGTAATACTCTTAAATTTAAGATATTTTTATTATAAACTTTTAAATAAACTAATCCCTGTGAAGCATCTGAATTATCAAAATAATCATAAGTTTGAATATATAATGAATCATTAAAATTTTCATTGATATATTCTCTAATTTTATTAACTAATTCCTTTTGAATAACTAAAAGATAATATAATACATCTCTATTTTCAGGGCATTTTCCTATAGTTGCTTTACAATATGGTCCATTCTTTTTACCTTCAAAATAAAGCTCTTCTCCAATATTATCTACATTTTCACAATAAATATGTAAGACATCATTATCAATATAGTTTTTAAATGGTGAGACATCTATTGATGTAAAATAGTCATCTAATTTCTTAGAAATATGATAAGGAATAGGCTCAGTATCTAAATATTTTTTAGTTTTAGTATCATATAAGGCCGCACCACTCATACAAATAACTGGATTAGAAATTCTTACATTGTTTAGCATTCCCATAAATGTAGTAGGAATACGAGTAGTAAAGATAGTACAATTTGCGCCCTTCTCATTTAAGGAATTTAGCTTATAGCTTGGAAAACCTGGAAGCTCATTTTCTCCATTACTTACAACTCCCTCAATTCCAACACAAAACAATAAATCCTTATTCTTATATTTATGTGGCAAATGGAAGCTATTAACTCCTAAGGCTACAAGTACACCAATGATAGTTGATGCGATACGATTAAAACCATAAATAATCGCATTTGTACCTAAGGAGGTCATTACTGCAGTAAGAGTTAATACTGCTGCGAAGGTAGCACCCTTTTGTTTAAAAATATTACATAGCCAAATAACTATTACTGTAGAAATTCCAGTTAATACTATAGGTATAATAAATGATAATACATATGCTAAATCAAAATCATCTGGAGTAAAGCCACCTGTTGCGTTTCCTGTTGCTGAAATAAATTGAAAGCACCAATCATTTCTTGAAATACAAGTATATAGCCAAACAACTAAAACACCAAATAAGCCACCAATTAATGAGGCAATAATTCTTAATCGAGCTTGTTCAAAGGTTTTTCCCTTATCAGTAGAAATACTATATGCTGTAGCTATACAGGCAAAAAATGGGGTATAGCATTCTGTTGCGATACGAATAGATGCACTCCAACCAGTTAAGGTTGAGCTTCCATTTACTGATGTAACATTAAAAGCCTTTAACATTAATATTAATAATATATATATAAACAAGCATATTAAAACTGAAATAGCTGTTTTAATATTTCTAAGTCCAAGCCCCTTTTTCATAACTTCTCCTAATATTTATTATTATTTAATAACTATATTAACAATCTTATTAGGAACAACAATAATTTTTACAATATTGTGTCCTTCAGTATATTTTTTAATCTTTTCGCTAGCTAATGCCATTTTTTCTACCTCATCTTTAGACATTGTAACAGGTACAAAAATAGTATCTCTTAGCTTACCATTTACAGATACTGCATAGGTTACATTATTTTCCTTAGTTAATGACTCATCATATGTTGGCCATTTAGAATAAGCAATAGTATCATTATGACCTAGAATTTGCCACAATTCTTCACATACATGAGGTGTAACTGGTGATAATAATTGTACTAAGCCTTCAATAAAGCCTTTGTAAATAACCTCTGTTTTATAAGCCTCATTAACAAATACCATTAATTGTGAAATACCAGTATTGAAGCTTAAATTTTCAAAATCTTCTGTAACCTTTTTAACAGTTTGATGATAAATTTTTTCTAATGAATTATTATAATCATCAGTAAATCTTTTTGTATATTCACTATCAGTAACTAAACGATATACTCTTTCAATAAAACGTCTAGCACCCTCAACACCAGATTGACTCCATGGCTTTGATGCCTCAAGTGGTCCCATAAACATCTCATATAATCTTAAAGTATCAGCACCATAATCTTTAACAATAGTTGAAGGATTAACTACATATTCAGGGAATCTTTTACCCATTTTAATACCATTAGCTCCTAAAATCATTCCTTGATGAACAAGCTTCTTAAATGGCTCACTAACAGGAGAAATTCCCTTATTATATAAATATTTATTCCAAATACGTGCATATAATAAATGTCCTACTGCATGTTCTGGTCCACCAATATATAAATCAACTGGCATCCAATGCTTTAATAATTCTTTATTCGCAAGCTCATTATTATTATGTGGATCGATATATCTTAAATAATACCAGCTAGAGCCTGCTGAGCCTGGCATAGTAGAGGTTTCACGTTTACCATGTACTCCATTTTGATTATATTCCTTCCAAGAAACTGCATTTTCAAGTGGAGCCTTACCATTTTTCCCCTTATAATCATCTAGTTCTGGTAAAACTAGTGGCAATTCTTCATCAGGTAAAGTATAAACACTACCATCATCACAATGCACTACAGGTACTGGCTCACCCCAGTATCTTTGACGAGCAAAAATCCATTCACGGAAGCGGTAATTAGCTTTTCTTCTAGCCACACCCATAGCCTCAAGCTTTAAAGTAATGCCCTCTTTAGCTTCCATAACTGATTTACCTGTAAATTCCATAGAATTAATTAAGGTATAATCACCTTGTAAGTATTCATCCTTTTCAAAGGCATGCTCACTAACATCTTTTCCATCAATAACCTGAATCATAGGAATATTATGAGCTATTGCATATTCAAAATCTCTTTGATCATGGCTAGGTACTGCCATTACAGCACCAGTACCATAGCTCGCTAAAACGAAATCTCCAATAAATAATGGTACTTCTTTACCATTTACTGGGTTAATAGCGTAAAGTCCCTTAAGAATGCAACCACTCTTAGTTTTATTAAGCTCAGTTCTATCTAAATCATTCTTCTTTAGAGTTTCATCAATATATTTCTTTACCTCTTCTTTATTTTCAATACGAGGCATTAAGCTCTCAACAATCTTTCCATCTGGCGCTAAAACCATAAATGTAATACCATAGATAGTTTCAATACAGGTTGTATAAATAGAGAATTCTCCACCACCAACTATTTTAAAATCAACCTCAACACCAGTTGATTTTCCAATCCAATTTCTTTGCATTTCTTTAGTTGATGCTGGCCAATCAATCTCATCTAAGCCCTTTAATAAATCCTCAGCAAATGCAGGCTGATCAATTACCCATTGCTTCATATTTTTTCTAACAACAGGGTAGCCTCCACGCTCACTCTTACCATCAATAACCTCATCATTTGATAATACTGTACCTAATTCCTCACACCAATTAACTGGCATATCAATATATTTAGCATAACCATCTAAATATAGATTTTTAAATATCCATTGAGTCCAATGATAATAATCAGGATCACTTGTAGCTATACATTTATCCCAATCATAATCAAAGCCTAACTCCTTTAATTGCTTAGTAAAGGTCTCAATATTTTTCTTTGTAAAACCCTCAGGATGATTTCCAGTTTGAATAGCATATTGTTCTGCAGGAAGACCAAATGAATCATAGCCCATTGGATGTAATACATTGTAGCCCTGCATTCTTTTCATTCTTGATACGATATCTGTTGCGGTATATCCTTCAGGATGTCCAGCATGTAGCCCTACTCCTGATGGATAAGGAAACATATCTAAAGCATAAAACTTAGGCTTAGAAAAATCCCATACATCTGTTTTAAAGGTATGATTTTCCTCCCAATATTTTTGCCATTTCTTTTCAATTTCTAAATGATTATATTCACTCATAAAAATACCAATTATTAATTTATATAAGTATAAACTAATAATACTCTCCTTCCTATAAATATTCTAATGCTAAATAAAATTTAACTATTAATAAATAATTTATATTATTTGTGCATAAATACACTTATACTATTTTATCACATAAAACTACAAATTTGTAGTATTTTAAAAAATCTAATTAATTTTATTCACTAATTTAATCTATTTTTTTATCATTAACAATATATAATTACTAACAACACTTATATATACAAAAAAATCCCCACCCATAAGTAGGGATTGAAGCTAATACAAAAACGATAACAAGACTATTATCTTACATTAGGAATAAATTTAGGTCCATTTTTATCCTTATTCTTTTTAATAGCTCTCTTATTAAGAAAATAACAAATAATTTTAGCAATTATATTTAATACTATTAGAATAATCCAATAAATATAAGGAAGAGTTTCATAATAATTAACATATTTTATAAAATAATGACAAAATATTGCAATAACAGTAAGAGATGCCATAAAGGCTAGCTTATAGGTGTTAAATTCATATTTTTTATCTATAAATAGCTTAATCATGACTCCTAAAAGTCCAATAATACCAAATCCCATAACAAAATATAATGTCATTTGATAGAATGCTTGATTTAAGCTCCATAATATACTAAATATTCCTAAAAATATTATGGATAAAGCTATTATAATTATAACTGCTATATCAACAATTCTTGTTTTTTTCATAAAAAATCCTTTCTATTATCTCTGATACTTAATATTTTATCATAAAAAATTATGTATGTATATTAATAATATCTTTTGCCAACCTTAGCTATTGATTTTTTCTAAAAAAAAGATGAGATTAGATTAGTAATCCCATCTTAATTATCTAAATAATTATTAGAATCCAAAGAATTCCTTTGCGTTATTATAACAAACATCCTCAACAATTTGACCTAATGTTTCTAATTCAGAAGCTGGATATTGTCCAGATTCAACTAAATTACCAAGCATTTGGCATAAAATACGTCTATAATATTCATGTCTTGGATAAGCTAAGAAGCTACGAGAATCTGTTAACATACCAACAGATTGAGCAACAAGACCAACCTGCATTAATGTTTCAAGATTTTGTCTCATACCATCTTGTTGATCTAAGAACCACCAAGCAGTACCAACTTGAACTCTACCCTTAATTCCTTCCTTTTGGAAGCATCCAGATAATACTGTTAAAGCATAATTATCTCTTGGATTTAAGCAATATAAAATAGTCTTAGGTAATTCATCAGTTTCATCTAATGCACCTAATAATTGAGATAATTTTTCCATATAATTTTGGTCTTCAATCGCATCAAAGCCAGTATCTGGTCCAATTTTCTTTAACATAGATTTAGAGTTATTACGTAAAGCTCCAATATGATATTGTTGAACCCATCCACGCTTATTATATTCCTTACCTAAGAATACTAATATATAGCCCTTATAAATATCCTCTTCTAAAGAAGAAATAGGCTCATGATTCATACCCTTTAAGAATACCTTATTAGCTTCTTCATAAGTAGCTGGTGTGTAATGAACAACATCAAGTGCGTGATCTGATAAACGAGAACCCATTTCATGGAAGAAATCAATTCTTTCAGATAAGGCCTTACATAAATCATTTAATGATTCAATCTTATAGCCAACAACAGAAGCTAATTGATTAACCCAAGATTCAAACCAAGATAATTCAACATTAATAGCCTTATCAGGACGGAATGCAGGACGAACATGTACCTTTAAAGTACTATCTGCATTCATCTTTTTATGCCACTCTAATGAATCAACAGGATCATCAGTAGTACAAACAGTATCAACCTTAAATTTATACATCATTTCTCTTGCAGTAAGAGTTTCTAGCTTCTTATTAGCTTCATTCCAAATCTTATCAGCATTTTCTTTATTAATGATATCATAAATGTCAAAATATCTTCTCATTTCTAGATGAGACCAATGATATAATGGATTTCCTACAAAATAAGGCATAGATTCAACGAATTGCATATATTTCTTATAGTCATCATCTGGACCAGAAATACTATCCTCTTCATAGCCTCTAGCACGAAGGCTTCTCCACTTATAATGATCTCCATAACGATCACCAGCACCTAACCAAGCCTCAGCTAAATTACGGAATTTCTTATCCTCATAAATTTCTTTTGGCTGTAAGTGACAATGATAATCAATAATAGGCATCTTTTTTGCATGCTCATGATATAGCTTCTTTGCGGTTTCTGTTGTTAATAAGAAATCGTCATCCATAAATTCTTTCATAACTTATATACCTCTTCTATATTTTATTATAATACTACTCCATCCTTGAAAATGGAAATCTCTCTAAAGTTATTAATTTCATTCTTAGTTTGCTTTTTACCTGATGCAATATCACAAATTAAATCAATGAAATTTTCAAGTAATTGATTCATATCAAGCTTATCAACTAAATCACCAGCATTAAAATCAATCCAATTACTCTTTTTAGTAGCCATTTGAGTATTTGTTGCTACCTTAACAGTAGGTACAAATCCACCAAATGGAGTACCACGTCCAGTAGTAAATAATACCATTTGACAGCCACTACAAGCAAGAGTAGTAACCGCACATAAATCATTACCTGGAGTACATAATAAATTTAATCCCTTAGAATTAATTCTATCACCCATAGCTAAAACATCATTAACCTTAGATGCTCCACCCTTTTGAGTACAGCCTAATGATTTATCCTCAAGTGTCGTGATACCACCAGCCTTATTACCTGGAGATGGATTATCATAAATAACTTGGTGATGATTTTGGAAATAAACCTTAAAATCATTAATTAGCTTAACAATCTTATTAAATGTTTCTTCATCCTTAGCACGAGCCATTAATAGCTTTTCAGCACCAAACATTTCAGGCACTTCACCTAATACAGTTGCTGCATCATTAATGGATAAGAAATCAGAAAATCTTCCTAATAATGGATTAGCAGTAATACCTGACATACCATCAGAACCACCACATTTTAGACCAATTCTTAAAACTGAAAGAGGCTTAGTAACTCTCTTATCATTTTTCATTTGATCATATAATTCCTTTAATAGCTCAACTCCAACAGAAACCTCATCTTCAACCTCTTGAGAAACTAAGAATCTAGTACGAGACTCATCATAAGCTCCTAAAGTATCCTTAAATGTAGAAACAAGGTTCTCCTCACATCCAAGACCTAATACTAAAACACCACCAGCATTTGGATGCTTTACCATGTCTTGTAATAGAGTACGAGTTAATACTAAATCACCACCCATTTGTGAACAACCAAACGGATGTTGGAAGGTATAAACACCATCAATTCCTGTAGTATCATATTTAGCTTTAAATTCTTCAATTATTTTATTAGCCATACCAGAAACACAGCCAACAGTTTGAATAATCCAAAGCTCATTTCTAATACCATATTCACCTGTAGAACGCTCATAAACCTCTACAGTTCTATCAGACTTATAGCCTAAAACCTCTGGATAATTAGGCTTATATTCATAAGAAATAACATCATCAAGATTAGTTGCAACATTATGAGTATGAACATGTTCACCTTTTTTGATATCTTTTGTTGCATGTCCAATAGGATTGCCATACTTAATTACATCCTCACCTGCTTTAATATCCTTTAAAGCAACCTTATGAGCTTGAGGAATATCATCTAATAATGTTACTCCCTCAACAACCTCACCCTTAGTATGAGGTCTTAAGCATACAGCAACATTATCAAATTCATTAATGATAATATAATCTTTCATTTAACCACCTATTATTTAACGATAGCCTTAATAGCTTCTCTCATAGTCATTGTTTGTTGAAGATATAAAGCCTCAGTAACAAAATCAGTTACACCTGGAATAGTATTTAAATCCTTACCCCAATGAGCGCTCCAGCCTAAAACAGTAGAAACAAGCTTACGAGCACCTTCCTTAGTACCATCATATTCATTCCATAAATTCTTAAAGTTTTCAATATGCTTAGGGTCATCATTTAATGCGATAGCTTGATTATCACAAATAGGACGAACACCCTTATAGAATGTCATTAATGCAGCTAAAGAGAATAATGCATGCTTAGGCATAACACCCTTTTCAAGATTTTGTAATACTGTAGGTAATACTCTCTCTTTATATTTTGAACAAGAATTTAATGCAATACTCATTAATTCATGACGAACATATGGATTCATATATCTTTCTAATACTGAATTAGAATATGCAACCATTTGATCATGAGGAATATCAATTGTAGGAATAACCTCATCAAAGATAAATTCTCTTACAAACTTACCTAATTCAGCATCCTCAATAGTTTCACGAACTGTATCAATACCAGATAAATAAGAAACTGGTACTAATGTAGTATGGCTACCATTTAAAATCTTAACCTTTCTTTGCTTATAAGGAACGATTGAATCAACAAATAATACATTTAATCCAGCCTTATCACATGGGAATTTAGATTTTAATTCCTCTAGATTTTTCTTAGCACATTCAGGGCATGGAACTGATTGAGCATCAATACACCATAAATGGAAGATTTCACCAACAACCATATTTTGATCTTGATAGCCTAAATCTAATTGGAATGCTTCTGCATCATTTCTAGGATAACCTGGAACAATTCTATCAACTAAAGTGTTATAATACTTATTTTCAGTTTCAACCCAATTAATAAATTCAGGGTCCATATTTCTATGCTTAGCTAATTTAACTAAAGTCTCCTTTAAAGTAGCTCCATTATGATCAATTAATTCACAAGGAATAATATATAATCCCTTCTTATGAGCTAAATATCTTTTTTCTAAGAATGCTAAAAGCTTTCCTGGATAGCTTGTTGGACACTTACTAAAATCAGTATCATTAGGATCAAAAGTGATACCAGCCTCAGTAGTATTAGAAATAACAAATTCTAAATCATCACTTAATGCATAAGATAAATACTTATCATATTCATCAAATGGATTAATAAAATCCTGTAAGCAGTTAATAACCTCATGTTCTCTTACTGCCTTACCATTTTGTAAGCCTTGTAAATATAATGTATATAAACCATCAGCCTCATTTAATTCCTTACAACGACCAAATGGCATAGGTTGTACAACTACTACTCCTCCATCGAAGACATTAGCCTTGTTCATTGAATTAATAATCCAATCAACAAATGCACGAAGGAAATTTCCTTCACCAAATTGCATAACCTTAACTTTCATATCTTTTTTCTTATTTGCTACATTAATAGCAGGTAATGCCTTTACATTTTCCACAATATTTTACCTCCATCTGCACTAATTGTGAATGTGCAATCTTATACAGAATAATTTTAACACTTAATTAAATAATAGTCAAATAAATCTAACAAGCGTTTTTATTATTTTAAATATCTAAAAATAATTCTTTTTAAATTGTAATAAATATGAATATTCATCAATATTTTCTTCGATAAATTTATTCAGAGATTATTCTTTTATTGTTTTTACAACAAACAATAAAATTATAAATAATGAATTTAAATAATTATTTCCACTAATGTAGTTAATTAATATAGATTCAAATTATAAAAGATTTTAATTTCTTAATAAAATTTATAAATAATTTAATTTATTTTTTCTTCATCCCATTAACCTCATTTATAAATTTTACAATAAATATTATATGAAAACAAATAAAAAGGGATCTCCCCTTTTATTTATGATAGCTTTCATTATTATTAATTTTAAAAGCTCTATAAACTTGTTCTAACAAAATAACCTGCATCAATTGATGGGGAAAAGTCATTTTAGAAAAGCATAAATGATAATCAGCATTATTTAATACTTCTTTATCTAAACCCAAAGATCCACCAATAATAAAAGAAATATTAGCATTATGATAACTAAAAATATCTAACATTTTTTTAGCTAAACCTTCACTAGAAACCATTTCTCCCTTTAAATCTAATACTATTTTATAGGAATTATTAGGAATTACCTTTAAAAGCTTAGCACCTTCCTTAGATTTTACCATTTCTATTTCTTTATCACTAGGATTATTAACAATACTTTCATCCTCTACACTAATAAATTCAACCTTACTGAATTTAGAAATTCTTTTGCTATATTCATTTATAGCATCCTTTAAATATTTTTCTTTAATATTACCAACACTAATAATACTTATTTTCATATTTCATACTCCAAAGATGGTCTAGGAGCTAATATAACAAAATTCACTCCCTCAGTTATTATTCCGTATTCTTCTAAAACCTTAATTCTAGTAAATTCTACAATTTGAGATAAATTACACTCCTGTGATATATGAGCATGCATTACAAGCTTCGTATCAGGCCCCATTATATGAGCTAATGTAACCATAGAATCCACATTAGATAAATGACCATGATCAGATAATATTCTTATTTTAAGGGGATAGGGTCTTGCTGAATGCATTAATATTTCAGGATCATGATTACTTTCTAATATATAACCACAAGCATTAGAAATATATGGATAAATATCCTGATGAACATAACCTGTATCTGTAATATATACAAATCTTTTATTATCAAAATTAAAAGAAAAGCCTATTGTTTCTTTAGCATCATGAAATAATGGAAGAGGAATAATATCACAATTATTTAAGATAAAATGCTCATAATATAATGAATTTTCTAACCTATTTATTATATATATATAATTATTATTTAATTTTTCATCTAATAAATAAGCTAAATTCTCTTTCTTATGAGACATATAATTTTCTCTAATAGCCTCAAAAGTTCCTAAAGACATATAAATTTTAATATTATTATTTAAAAAAGAGTTTAATGATTTAATATGATCTATATGCTCATGAGTAATAAATAAAGCATTAATATCATTTATAGATAAACCCATATTAAATAAATTACTATCAATTTCCTTTTTAGTTATTCCACAATCAATTAATATATTCAAATTATCAAATCTTAAAATGGTACAGTTACCTGATGAACCACTAGAAAAAACCTTAACCTTCATAATGACCTCACAACGAAGTCATTATATCAATAAAATAAAAATAAGTAAAGAAAAAAGCCTTCTTAAGAAGGCAAAAAGCTAAACTAACCAGGAGGTACCAATAATAACTAACAAAATAAACAATACAAGGATAAGAGCATATCCATATTCTCCACATCCACCACTAGATTGGCCCATACTCTACACCTCCTTCCACCTTCACCTTATTTTATGAAACATCAATAAATAAAAATAAGTATAAAGCCCAACAATATGGAAAAAAATAAATTTGAGATTATTAAATCTAAAATTTTAATTATAAATTAATCAATTTATTTCTTTATATGAAAATAAAATCTTCAAAAAAAATTTTTTAATTGCTTTTTATTATCATTAATGTTATGATATTATGTGCTATATGTAAATTTTATAGAGAAGGGGTTTTGTTGTTAATATGAATAAGAATAACACTAAAAACGTATCACGCAAGCTATTAACTGCGACAATGGCAACCGTGTTAATGATATCCTTATCATCATGTTCTGGCTCTAACAATTCAATCAAGGATGAAATGGCAAATCAAATCTACGCTTCTTGTGGAGATGCCACAATCACTAAGGGTGAATTATGGGAAGAACTAAAATGGAGTTCTAAAGATGTTCTTGAAACACAAATCACCAATGTAGTATTAAGTAACTACATTGAAAAAATCACAAAAACTGTTAATACAAATAGCTTTAATGATTTAAGTGATAGTGATAAAGATCTTTTAGGCTTAACTGATAAGGAAGAAAAAGATTTCATTAAGATGAAAAATACTTATGAAACTAGATTAGTAGATTATGTAATTCAGGATATTTATAGCTTCAACTATAATAATTCTCATTACTTCTCAAATCTTGTTAATTTAGGTAATGAAAAAGCAGGATTCAATGAATTAAAATATATTGATTCAATATATTCTAATTATTTTGTTTCTCCTATTACAAAAGATGATCTTGCATCAATTAGAGAAGCTATCATCTCAAATGATAAAAATGAAAATGCTCAAATTGAAGCAAGCAAGAGCCTTTTAAATGTCGCAAAAAAGGTTTCTGAAAAATATTATCCTTTATATGCAAAAGAGCTTCTAGCAATCGATAAGATTACTGAAGAGGCAGATGAAAAGGATGAAAAATATGCTAATGGTGAAGAGGATTCTCAATATTTTGCTGAATCTGATTATGCATCAAAATTTAAAAAGCTTCATACAAATAACTATGATCTTAATTTAGTATTAATTCATTTTGCATCAACAGAGGAATATAATGACACTTTAAGAGCATTTGGTTTAAAATTCTATAATAAAAAGCTTTACTATATTGGTTCATCAGATGACACTCAATCTAAATCATATGATGATTATTGTAAATATTATGATGATTTTAGTAATAGTGATTTAACTAGAAGTGATGATGTAATTGACTTAGAAAATAGTGATGCAGCTACTACATTAGAGATATTTGTTCAAATCTATAATTATGTTTATGGTGAATATGTAACAAAAAATAGATTAGATTCTAATTTCCATAATGGAGTAACAAAGGATACTAGCATTGAGGATTTAAGAAAAATCACTCTAGATATTGTTAAAACTACTTCATTAAAATATGAAGATACAGTAAATACCTTACTATCTACATCTAGTGAAGATGTAATATTTGATTCTACATATATTAATGGTTTAACTACATCATTTGCTACATATTTATATGAAACATTATCAGATGATGTTACAGATCCTGATAAAAAGGCTTATACTACATCAAGCCAAAGTGCAACATCAGGCTGCTATATGGCATATAAATTTGGTAGTGATAAGGATAAAGATACAACATCAGAATATGCAAAATGGTATAATTCTGATAGATCTAATAGTGATATATATGATTATATCCATCAAGAGGGTAATGAATCTTTAGCATTAGAAATTAGAGAAGAATTAATTATTGGAAAGCTTTCTGATTCTAATATATCTTCATATTTAACTGAAGCATCTGAAGATGTAAACGTTAAAATTTATAATGAAGCATTAGAAATTCTTTATACTACTGAAAATAATGATTATTCAAAAGCTGTAGGCTCTGCACCTAATAATAATGTATTAGCTACAATTGAATATGATGGTAAAACATATAATTTAAATGTAATAAGCGATGAAGAGGATGAGAATACTATTAATATCCCTGGAACAGATACTGCATTCGGCGCTTATGATTACTTAGAAAAAACTAATGGTTCTACTACCGCAATTGACTTATTAACTAAGAAAATGATTAAGCAAACTAAGGCTTATGAAGAAACTGGTACTGAAGAAAAGATTAAAGAATATAAGGATTATATCAATTATATTCTTTATCTATTCGCAAATGGTGGATATGCTTCTAATGGATATCCAGCATCAATTGGAAAATATAATTTCTTAATGTTATATTTCCATACTGCAAGCATTAATGAAATTGTTAATAATTATTATAGAGTACAATATGCATCTGCAAAGCTATTAACTGATTATTCAAATGATGAATTAATTTCATTCTTCAAAGAATATACAGATGATGCTTATGATAAATACTTCTCATTAAGTGCTACAAGATTAGTAGTATATTATGATGGTGATGATGATGGAGAGGCTGATGATGTTGATACATGGGCAAATAAGCTAGTTACCTTTGAGGGTGTAGCAAATGTACCTATGTCAGTAGTAGCTAAATCATTAGCTTATGAGGTATATAATAAGATTAGTGCTTCAAGTAGTGCTCATGCTGATAAGCTTACAAGCCTAGTAACAGAAATTAATGATTCTGCTAAGGCTGAATACTCTCATAATTTAATAGCTCCAGAAAATGTATGGGCTAAATATAAGAAATTAGGCTTAAATGTTAAAACAGAAGATATTACTGCTACAAATTCAAGTACAGATATTGATTGGAAAATAAAGAATCGTTTATATAAATATGCAACAGATGAATCATATCAATACTATATCAATAGTACTGCACCAAGTGCATATTTAGAAACAATAACTAAAGATGATATTACTCAAACTAATGATAAGATTATTAAATCAACAGATGGTTTTAATTTATTATTAGTAACTGAAGGTACTGCTCCTGCATCAGCTAAATGGACTGAAGAGGATAATACTGATAAGATTTTAGAGAATATTATAGTTAAATTTAATGAACAATATTATAAGATTGATAATGTTTATAATGAAGAAGATAAGCTTTCAGCAAATCAAATTAAGCTTTATGTATTAGATTATATGAGCAATAACAGCTCTACTCTATCTCCTGCCGATACTTCTTCTGCATTATCAACATTCCTAAGCCCTGTATTAACTCGTTTTACAAGCTCTGAAACTCAAAGAATAGTTCTTCTATCATTTATGAAAGCATTCTTAGTTAACAATGAAGGTAAAACTGAATACAATTCAAAGGAATTATATGATATCGTAACATTTGATAATCAAGATTATAATGGTGCTGATGGAATATTTGCAAAACTAATTGTTATTAATCAAAATTCTGCTGATAGCTATTTATCATACTATAAGGATCTAGATGATTCTAAAACAGTTGATGCATATGAAAATTGGTGGACTAAATTAGAAGATAAAATTGCATCTTTCTTAATTAAGGAGGATAACTAATATGAAGCTTAAAAAGATTTATTTAGGCGCACTTGCAATCACTTTAGGATTAGCCTTAACATCTTGTGGTGGTGAAAGTGAAGCACGTAATACTCAAACTCCAACAGGTTCATTAGACCTAAATGCGACAATTGCTACAGCATATAATGGCAAGCTTTCAATGAGTAATGATCAATTCTATACTCAATTAAGATATAAATCATATGATGTATTTAATTCAGCTTTAAAAGCTTCAATTTACAGCAATGATTTAGAGGTTATTAAGACAATGCTTAATACCCCATCATCTAGCTTTTCAACCTTATCAAATGAAGTTAAAGATGCTTTATCATATTCATATACTGAAAATGATTCTACTTTAACAGTTAACGTAACTGAAGAAAAATATAAAGTGCTTAGATCTAATCTATTAGAAAAGATCCATACAGCATTATCCTCTAGTATTTATGGTACTTCTTCTTTATCTTCATTAAAGAGTAAAAGCGATAAGGATTTAACTAAACTAAAGGCTCAATATGTTGATTCAATGGCAAGAAAAGGTATTACTGTCGATAGTAGTAAGCTTGACTTTGTTTATCCAGATGACAATACCTCATCAGTTGATCCAGACCTATTAAGTAAAAATGTAGCTTATTTTACAAATTATAAATATTTAGTAGATTTAGGAGTATTAGACTCTACACTTCTAACTCAAGCAGAAACACTAAATGCTAGAAGGGCCTTATATCAAATTGCTCATCTAGAGGAAATAGAAAATCCTGAATATGATCCTGAAGTTGATGATGAGGATAATAAAATAATTAATAATAATAATTATTTATTTAAAGAAACTTCTTTAGAAAATGCTTATGATTCATCATATAAAACATTTGGTGAATATAATGTTATTTTAATTCAATTCAATTCAAAAAGAGAAGCAACTGAAACAATAAAAAAGGTTGAACAAACTATTCCAACCTTAAATGATTCAAATGCTAAAGAATATTATTTAAGTTTATATAATACATATTATAGTTATAAGGATTCTATCTATGATACTGCAGATTCAAGCTTCTTATATAATATTTCTGAATATGAAAGTGATTTAGATAATCTATCTTCTGATATTAAAACCTTAATAACAGACACTTTAGAGGATGGAGATTACTTAAAACAACCAAGAAATATTTCAGATAAATATATTATGGCTTATCGTATTTCTACTACTTATGATGTAAGTGGTACAAATGAGCAAGTAGAATATTCTGAATTAACAAATTCTCAAAAGGAAAAATATAATGATTTAATTAAGGATAGATTAGTTTTAGCTAATGCTTCAAGCTATATTACAACTAATTTCCAAAATATCCTTAGAAAACAAATTACAGATTTAGAAATTTATGATCCAGTATTTGAATTCAAATTTGAAAATTCATATCCTACTATTTATGAACCTAGTGGAAACTTCAATAATGATTTAGTATTTAAGTTCACATTAAATAATAAAGAATATACTTATTCAGTTACTGATTTCTATAATAAGGCTAAAAAGGAAAATGCATCAACAATCCTAACTACTTATTTTGAACAAGAATATGTATATAACTATTTCTATTCATATTATGATGATGAGGATAATAAAGAAACTCATGATTCAAATGTTGAAGCATTAGAATCAGCAATTTCTACATTTAATAAAAATGAGAATTCTACATATCCATCAAATATTGGATTAGAAACATATTTAATTAATGCTTATGGATATAAGACAAAAGAAGATGTAATTAAATATTATTATGATGCAAAGACAATTCTTTCTGATTATAATTCTAAATACATCTTTAATGAATGGTCTACTGATGATCATAAGGTAATTGATGGATTAGATGAATCTGGTATTATTTATAATTTATTACAAACAGGTAATAAGAATTATAATAAGCTATTAAAGCTTAACCTAGACCATATTCTTATCAATATTGATGCGGATGGAGATGGTACTCCTGATGATCCAGATCAATTCCTAAACAATGATCCTACTAAGAAGCTAGATTTCGAAAACAATGTTGAGGTTTTAGCACAAGAAATCTATAAGGAAGCTATTTATATTTATGAACAATATAATACTTCAATAAAAGACATTCTTACATATATTAAAGGTCAATTTGAAGAAGGAAATACTCTTCATAGTGATCCATCAAAATCATGGAGTGATTCAGCTTATACAAAATACAACTTCCTATTAACAGTAGAAAGTCTAGGAGATATTGACCAAGCATCAGTATCTAACTATGTTGTACCATTTGCTGATTATGTAAAGAATGTATATAAAACAGCATTAAATGACACAACAATTGAAAGTGATTATGATGATGGTGCTTTTATAGTATATGATGGAAACTCAAAAAATTCATCAATATTAGATAGTGCTGATAAAGCTCCATTAATTACAAAGAATACATTATGTAAAACAGTATATGGTTACCATCTATTAGTATTAAATTCTTATGATAAACCAGAATCAACTAAGTATACTACTTCTGATGACTCAGAGGAATATCAAAAGGATATTAAGCTTCTATTAGATGAAAAGGATGAAGATACTGATGATGACAATATTTATATTGTTATTGATAATTCATATAATGATAAGTCTGATGAAGTTAACTTCAATCAATTCTTCATTTATTATATTCAAAATATCACTGGTGTTACATCAACATTAGATTCAGATATTTCTACATTATTATCATCAATGTATTCAGATGTTATTTCAATGTATAAAAATTCAAATTTCCAAAATTATGTATTATTAGATATCCTAAATATTCAATCTACTGAATATCAAAACATCATTAATGCAGAAAAAACATATTATGCAAATGTAGTTACAAGCTATGAAAGTGATTCAATTTACCTAGATTGGGTTAATGGCACTTATACTTGGACTAGACCAGATGCTCCAAAAAATAATTAATACATAATATTCAAATCCTATTTAGACTAGTTCTAGATAGGATTTTTTTATTACAAAAAAAAGAGCTATGTATTTATAGTAATACATAACTCATTCTATAATAATTACATTTTATATAATGCTAATTCTAGCTTATGTCTATTATAATCAATTCCAATAACATAAACATGAACTTGATCACCAACACTCAAAACATCAGAAGGATGCTTTATCTTTTGAGGTGACATTTTAGAAATATGAACTAAACCATCATATTTAACACCACAATCAACAAAAGCACCAAAATCAACTACATTTCGAACAGTACCATCTAGTTCATCTCCAATTTTAATATCCTCAAAATGAACAATATCATCTCTTAATATTAAACCTTGATAATCTTCTCTTATATCTCTTAAAGGAGCACTAAATGAATCAATAATATCATTTAATGTATAGATATCAATATCAATAGCCTTCAAAATTTCAGTTTTATCAAGTTTTTTTACTTCTTCCCTAATCTTATCGGTACCAATGTCCTTAGGCTCTAAATTCATTAATTTTAATAGTTTTAATGCTTTATCATAGCTTTCAGGATGAATAGATGTCATATCAAATGGATTAGTACCATCAATAATTCTTAAAAAGCCTACACATTGTTCATAGGTCTTAGGGCCAAGCTTACTTACCTTCTTAAGCTCATCGCGAGAATCAAATCTACCATTTTCCTCTCTATATGCAATAATATTTTTAGAAACTGCTTTTGATAAACCAGAAACATATTGTAATAAAGATATAGATGCAGTATTTAAATTAACACCTACTCTATTTACAGCATCCTCAACTACATCATCTAATGATTTACTTAGTTTACTTTCTGTAACATCATGCTGATATTGTCCTACACCAATAGATTTTGGATCAATTTTTACTAATTCTGCAAGTGGATCTTGAATTCTTCTAGCAATAGAAATAGCTGAACGCTTTTCAACAGTCAAATCAGGGAATTCCTCAATAGCAAGCTCTGATGCAGAATATACAGAAGCTCCTGCCTCACTAACAATTACATATTTAGCATTTAATTTATTTTCCTTAATAACCTCAGCAATAAAGCTTTCAGTTTCTCTACTTGCAGTACCATTACCAATAGCTATAATATCTACCTTATATTTATTCACAAGATTCACTATAGTCTTTTTAGATTCATTAACTAGTTTAGGGTCTACTGCCTTATCCTTAGCCTTTTCATTTGGATATATTACACCAATTTCTAATACTTTACTTTCAGGAGATATTACTGCAAGCTTACAGCCAGTTCTAAATGCTGGGTCAACACCTAATACAGTTTTTCCCTTCATTGGAGCTTGTAATAATAAATTTTTTAAATTTAATGAGAAAATAGAAATAGCTTGATTTTCAGCATTTTCAGATAATATACTTCTTATTTCTCTTCCTATTGATGGTGCAATCAATCTCTTATATGCATCATTTACTGCAAGAATAATATCCTCTTTAAAAATTGTTTCTCTATTATGCATAGTCTTATATGCTAAATAATCAACATCTCTTTCAGGCTGAAGCTCAATAGAAACACTAATTACATCCTCATCCTCAGCTCTATTAATAGCTAAAACCCTATGAGGTTTTATTCTACTTAAAAACTCTTTACATTCATAATAATTTTTATATTTTTCCTCAGGGTCCTTATCATTATTCTTCTTTTTAGTTAGAATAGTACCATATTTTAAAGCAGCATCTCTAATATGCTTACGATATTCAGCATTATCACTGATTCTTTCAGCTACAATATATCTAGCATATTGTAATGCATCTTCTGGAGTTGTAACCTTATCTGATAAGAACTGAGAAGCAATTTGAATTCTATCACCCTTACTCCACAATTTCATCATCGCATCAGCTAGTGGCTCAAGACCATATTGAATAGCCTCTGTGGCTTTAGTTTTTTTCTTTTCTTTATATGGTCTATATAAATCCTCAACATCAATAAGCTTTGAAGCATTTAAGATTTGTTCTTTTAATTCTTCAGTCATTAGACCCTTTTCTTCAATTAATCTAATAACATCCTCTTTTCTTTTCATAAGATTAACACCATAAGTATAAACCTCTTCAATCTTACGAATAGCATCCTCATCCAAACCACCTGTTGCTTCCTTACGATATCTTGCAATAAAGGCTACAGTTTTATCATCACTAAGCATTTCAAGTACTTGAGTAACCTGTGCTTCTTTAATCCCTAATTCTTGTGCTGTTTTTTCTATTATAATCTCGTTCATAATTCCTCCTATAAAAAATAAGAGACCACTGGCCTCTTATTTATCTTCACTAATATATCCCTTTTCGTAATTATCAAATCCAGATTTTAATAAATTATAAGCTTGATTTCCTCTATCAGTAGAAAAACCATTATTTGCTTCAAACATAGTAAGCTTTTTAGTTTCTCCTTCTACATTACAATCAAATGAATATTTTAATAATCCACTCTTATTTCCATCACAGCCTTCACCAGCTAATAAACAGAACATTGATGTAATAGTAACATCACCAGATGTACCAACATACTCATCATCAAAAATACCTTGATTATAATCATAATAAGTATCAACTAAATAAAATACTGCTTTATCTTCATCACTAGCTGTTTTATTATATTCATCTACACGAGCTTGGAATCTAGCAAGACGCGCTAATAAATCCTTATCTGATTGATTAAAATTATCTTCATCAGCCTCATCAGGATAAAAATTATGGAAATCCTGAGCATATACAAATACAAACTTTACATATTCATTATTTCTATAATTAGAATTTGAATTACTATTATTATGATGATATAAAACTCCAGAATAACTCATCTTTGTAAAAGTAACACTAGTTTCTTCGTTAGTTGTGCTATCTAATACAACAGTTTGTGTATCCGCTAAATAATCATGGAATTCTTCTGTAGTATTATTATTAACTACAATTAATACAATTGTAAGTACAACTGCAACAACAACAATTACACCACCTACAATAGAACCAATGATTGTTTTTTGTTTTTTATCTAAACCCTTTTTCTGAGATTTAGCTGATTTATTCGATACTTTACGTACTACACGTGCCAAAATAATTCACTCCTTCAATTCTTACATTATATATTATATATAAATCTTCATTTATTTATAAAAGTTCCTTAATATTCTACCATACTTTTATTACTCTTACAACATTAATTTTATCTTAATTTTATTCATTAACTACTATATTAGCACTAATTTCTTCTAGTTCCTCAATTGATAAAGAATTAGAATAAATAGAAACCTCTAAATCTCCAAAATATATTAATGATACATTCTTAGAATATAACATTAATCCACATTCTAGCACACTATAATCAGAGAAAGTTGTATAACATTCTTCACCATTAAGTGATGCTCTTTTTGCAATGATAGTATAATTTTTTTCACCACTATAGCATAATATAGATTCAGTTTCTGTAACCTTTGATGATGAAAGAACTGTATTATCTAATGATATTGAGGCTGAAATTGTAAAGCCTTTAGCAATAGTTTCACTATCACTAGAAATAGTATTTTCATTCATTATTAAGCTTACACTAAAATCATTTTCTGTTAATTTAGGATCTAAACTAATACTATTAATAACATATTTAGCCTTAATACTAGCATCCTTATAAAGATTAATTTCTTCAATAGCTTTTGATTTTGAGCTATATATCATTTCTAGCTTTGAATATTTTGGATCCTCAAATTTAAGACTAATAATAATTTTATCATTATCTAATTGATATTTAGTATTTGAATCATCTTTTAATTTTTTCCATAATACATCTACTAAATAACAATGAAGCTCATTATCAGGCCAATCTGAATTAAATTTAAATTCTTTATTTAATGCTGGAGTTAACACAAATACTCCTTCTTTATTTTTCAAAAGTATTTGTTCATTTCCACCACTGCGAGAAAATATAACCTTATAATAATTTGGTTTTAAATAATCAACCTTAACATTTGATTTTATTTCCTTTTCATTTTTATAAAGTGTCATTTCTCCATCAATTGAATATGATTCAATAGAATCTAAATAGGAGTTTATTACATCCTTAGGCTCACTATTTTTATTACAGCTTGATAATGTAAAGATAAAACCAATTACAAATAAAACAAAAGTTAATATTTTTTTCATTTTCCATCCATCCATTTCAATAGATGTTATGCACAATATAAAAAAAATATAACTATAATAAGAAAAGATAGTCAAATAAAATGACTATCATTATTCTCCTTTAGATTTTTTTAACTCTAAATATAATTCCTTTAATTTTCTAAAACGATGATTTAATCCAGATTTTGTTAGACTAGGATCATATTTCTCATGAATTATTTCAAGTAATTGATTTAAGGAATGATCCTTATAATCCTTTCTAACCTTCATAACCATTAATAGCTTAGGATCAAGCTTTTCTAATGGATAATTATATTCTAAATATTCTATAATTTCTAGTTGTTCTATTGCAGCCTTAAGAGTTTTATCCTGATTAGCTAAATCTAAATTTACCGCTCTATGAGCAGTAGCTCTAATTTCTTTTGTAATAACTGTATCCTCATAATATGACATAGAGCTTGAAGCTCCTAAGCGATAAAGAATTTCTCCTATAGAATCTTTAGCTTTTATATATACTATAAGCATATTTTTTCTTTTAGATATTCTAGCATTTAAATCAAAATCATTTAAAAGCTTTTGTAAAAACAATATTTCTGCTTCATTAGTGGTGGAAATTTCAAAATGACTGTTTTTAGCCATAGGATCATTAACACTACCACGAGCTAAAAATGCTCCCTTTAGATAACAAATTCCTTCATCCTCTTTAAGTTCATTTTTACGATATTCTGATGAAGAACCAAATAAATTTAAATCCTTAATTATTTCTTCTGCTCCATTATTTATAGAACAAGTAAATGTAGTTCGATTATCAAAACGATTAATAACTCTAGAGGCTACTTCAGTTTCAATTTTATAATATCTTTTACATAATGCTAAAAAATGTCTCATAATACCCATTGTACTTAGGGTAACCTCAAGCTTCATTGGTCGTGAAAATACTATTTCACTAGATAATCTTAATATTGCCTCAAGCTCAAGCTTATTAGATTTTTCATTATCGCTAAAGTTTTGAATTAAATCCTCTTTAACATTAAAATTAAAACTCATGTTACACTCCACAAATGTTATTAATTTCATTTAATTTATTAATAACATAATCCGGAGCTACCTCAAGCATGATCTCTGGATGCTTAATATATAAAACTCCACAAGTTTTTACATTTGCATTCTTTCCAGCTAGAATATCACCCTTAGTATCACCAACATATAATACATTTTTACTATTTAATTTTTCTTTAGCAAGTAAAATACCATCTGGAGCAGGCTTATGATTACTAACCTCATCAGCTCCAATAACAATATCCATATATTCTAAAATTCCAAATAATTCTAAACCATGTTTAACTAAATCAGTTTTTTTACTAGATACAACTCCAACTTTAATACCCTTTTTATGTAAATTCTTAATAGTATCTACTGCCCCAGGAAATGGAGTAACCATCTCATCATGATTTGGAATATTAAAATCACGATAGTATTGAATCATTTCCTCAATTTCCTTCTCATCACTTGAATATCTAGAAAAGGATTGATATAAAGTAGGTCCAAAGAAACTGTCTAGCTCCTCATCAGATAAAACATAATCAGGTCTAAAATGCTCAAATGTATGAATAAAGCTCTTATCAATTAATGGCTTTGTATTTAATAATGTTCCATCTAAATCAAATAATACAGTATCAATTCTATTTTCTGCTACCATTTCAATAATAGCTTGATAATTATCCTTAGGTCCAAAGAATCTTTTTAACACTAAAAAGGCAATTCCACAAATAATAAATATTATACTTATTGCGATAGAAACAGGAATTGGACCTAGCATTAATATTTCATTAGCACCAGACATAGAACGTAAGGATTCAGTGAATATTCTTACTATTCCATACCAAACTAAATAAAAGCCCATTAAATCGCCACTGTTAAGCTTATTAAATTTTCTTCTAGCTACAAGCATAATGATTAATCCTACTAAATTTAATAAAGATTCATATAAAAAGGTAGGATGTCTTAAATTAATAATATTTGAGGATTGAACGACACTTCCACCATTAACAGTAAAGCACATATTCTCTCCAATTAAAGGAATATTATAAATAAAATTACGATACCATTCAGTTTGAATCAATGGTCCATATAATTCATGATTACAGAAATTTCCCCATCTACCTAATATTTGACCTATTAAAAAGCCAGGGGCAACTAGATCTAATACCCGATATAATTTCATATTTCTTTTTTTGCAATAAATATATACTGCAATTAATGCAGCAATAACGCCACCCTGTATTGCAAGACCAGATAATCCTACAAATTGACCATTTCTAAAGCCTAATACCTCAAAAAAATCATTAAAGGAATTTATATTAAATAAAACATACCATAATCTAGCACCAATAATCGCAATAGGTAATACAATTATTAAACCAGTATAAATATAATCAGGAGCTATTCCTAATTTTTTTCCTTCTTTCACTCCCATAATAAGTGCTAAAATAACACCTGTTAATATGAATATAGCATACCAAGTAATTGTTAAATTACCAATACTAAAGGAAGGTCTAATCCAAAATAAAAAATCCATTAATATTATTCCTCCTCTTCTATAGTAGAAGCCTTTTTATCAACACTATTAATAAACTTCTCAGCAGCAAAATAACCTAAATATTTTAATTTCTCATTCATTGCAGCTGATTCAACTAACAAAGATACGTTTCTTCCTGGTAAAACTGGAATTGTAACCTTATTTATTTCTGTATTGAAATATTTAGAATAATTATTATCAAGCCCTAATCTATCATAATATTTGTTATGATCCCATGCTTCAAGCTCAACAACTAATCTAATATTCTTTCTTTCTCTATAAGCACCAGCACCAAACATATTAACAACATCAACAATACCAATACCTCTTATTTCCATATATCTTTTTAAGATATCAGGACTAGTACCTATAAGATTTCCTGGTTCCTTTTCAATGATTTCTACTAAATCATCAGCTATTAATTGATGACCTCTTTTAATTAATTCTAGAGCTGTTTCTGATTTACCAATACCACTTTTACCAATAATTAGGGTACCCATACCATTAATATCCATTAAAGTTCCATGAACTGATATTCTTTCAGCTAATCTATCTTGCAAGTAAGTATAAATTTTTGATGAAGTAGGAGTAGTTCTTAAATTTGATCTGAATACACAAATTTCATATTTCTTTGCCAATTCAAAGAATAATGGATTAATATTTACATTCTTAGAAAATACAATACAAGGAGGCTTTCTTTTAAAAATTTCTTCCAAATTCTTTTTTATTGCTTCTTGTGATTGTAAATTTAAAAAGCTATGATCCTTCGAACCAACTAATAATAATCTATTACTATCAAAATAATCAAAATAACCAGCAAATTCTAATCCTGGTCTTGAAATCATATCAGAGGTAATTTTATTCTTTAATCCTTCTTCTCCTGCTAATAATTCTAAATTATTTTCTTTAGCAAATTCTTCAACATAAACAAAATCATTCATAATTAATACCTCTAATTCTACGGTATATTCTATCTATTACAAAAGCAATAAATAAAACTAAAAATAATTCTATTGATACATAAAAAAACCAAATTGATTCAAATTTAAAAATAGAAAAATAACTATTTAAATTAATTCCAATTAGAATAATAATTGTAATATAAGAAAATACGATAATAAATCTTTTAAGATTAGTATTAATTTTAAATATACTACATATATAATCTCCTAATGTAAATAATATAGTCAATATTCCAATAATAGGAAATACCATATATTTATTATCTAAAGTTAAATAATTAACAAATAAGGCCATAAGTAAGAAGTTAGTTATTAAATGTACTAATAGATAAAAGGATAATTCTTTTATTTTTGAAATAAATCTATATATAAATATTTTTTTCTTATCAATATTTTTTTCCATTAATTCTAATATTTCTTTAAAATCATCTAATGATAATTCTTCATTAGATAACTTATCTATTATTTCTTTTTTAGTATTATCATCAAATAATTCTTTCTTTTTAATGTTTTTTTCCGACATAATCTCACCACTTATTCGTAAATTAATTATATATTATTAATATTTATTTTTCAACAAAAAGTATTAAACACCTATTTAATATTATTAATATAATATATAGATAATATTCAAAAATAATATCAACAAAATCATAAAATAAAAATGATTATATACCAACCTCACTTTGGAAGAGGATATATAATCATTTTTTAATTAGGAATTATTCAATTATTTCCCATTTAGCATATAAAGTTATATTTTGATATAATCCTTCTGTTGATGTAACTAAGGTTTCGAATGTATCCTCTAAATACCAACCTAAGAATGTATATCCTTCTTTTGTTGCAGAAGCAAAATCTACTTTATTTTCTACATCATAGGAAGCTGTAGTATTTGGATTATCTCCACCATCTACTTCATATGTGATTGTATAATTTGTAAGATCCCACTTTGCATAAACTGAAATATTTTCATAAATTCCTTCTGTTGAGATAATTTCAGTTTCTAATGTAGCATCACTATACCAACCAACAAATGTATAACCATTTCTTGTTGGAGCTTCAAATGTAATTACACTTTCAATACTAAATTCAGATGAATTTGGATTTGTTGTTAAATTTTCCTCATAAGTTACTGTATATACTGTTGGAGTAAATTTAGCATATAAAGTTATATTATCATAAACTCCTTCTGTTGATGTAACTAATGTTTCAAATGTTTCCTCTAAATACCAACCAACAAAATCATAATAATCTTTTGTTGCAGAAGTAAAATCTACCTTATTTTCTGCATCATAGCTTGTAGCTGTATTTGAATGAATACCACCATTTGCTTCATATGTGATTGTATAATTTGCAAGATCCCATTTTGCATAAAGCACTATAACTTCTTCTGTCTTATCCCATACTTTAATGCTTGTGCCTGTTTCATCTGTATATTGATTACCAGTACCAGCAACACCATCATACCAACCTAAGAAAATATATCCAGCTTTTTTAGGTATACTTAATTCAAAACTTTGATTATATGATATTTGAACTAATTGAGAATCTGCTTCAGAATACTTAATTCCTTTAAGCATTGGATATGTTTCACTCATTTGCCATACATTAGTAAGATCCCAACCCAATATAGTAATATACCAATTTTTAGAATTAAGATTTGATAGTGATGTAGATGTTCCATTTTTTGAAGATAATGTTGAAGAGTTATAAGTAAATGTTGCATTATAATAACATGAATTTACCTTAACAGTACTTGAAGACCATGGATTATAAACTGCATCCATATATGGCGTTCTTGTTACATTTCCTGTAAAGGTTCCAATTGTAACACAGTTATTAATTGATGATGTTGATGATGATACACCCTCTGTAATGCCTATAATACCACCAGCATAGACGTTATAAAGACCTTTTCGAATAGAAATAGAACCATTAAATAAATTCATAGAAATTGTTATATTATCTTGCGCTCTGCCAATTATACCACCAACATAAATATGTTGACTAGAAGAAACAGTTATGTCTACACTAGAACTCAAGTTGGTAATAGAACCACTATTAACAACTCCTATTGCACCACCAATATAAGATGCAGATGAACCGTTTTGAGTTATTGATAAAGATCCAGAAATAGAACATTGAGAAACAATAACATCTCTTGCTAAACCTATTAAAATACCACCATCAGTATACTTACTTGTATTTACTAAATTAATATTTGCAGATTCGATAACTAAATTTGATATTGTAGCAGAAATTACAGCACCAAATAATCCAGTTACACCATTTATAACAGTAGTTTGCGTAAGATTTGAAATAATATGTCCCTTACCATCAAATATTCCAGCAAAATAATTTGAATTGCTAGTATTAGTTGAAGTTGCATCAAAATTAGTTTTTCCAATAGAAGTCCAATTAATATTATTCAAATCAATATTATTTTCTAATATAAAATAACATCCCTTATAGGTAGTTCCTGAATTTACAGTGCTTGCTAGATAAGCAAGTTGAGCTCCTGTTTTAATGATATATGGATCAGTTTCTGAACCAGTACCATTTTCAAATGATGAAGCAATTGATCCATCCCAAATATCAGTTATTGTTCCTACTTTACCACCATTTGCATCTAATGTTACTGTATATACTGTTGGAGTAAATTTAGCATATAAAGTTATATTACCATAAACACCTTCTGTTGATGTAACTAAGGTTTCAAATGTTTCCTCTAAATACCAACCAACAAAATCATAATAATCCTTTGTTGCAGAAGTAAAATCTACCTTATTTTCTGCATCATAGCTTGTAGCTGTATTTGAATGAACACCACCATTTGCTTCATATATGATTGTATAATTTGCAAGATCCCATTTTGCATAAACTGAAATATTTTCATAAATTCCTTCTGTTGAGATAATTTCAGTTTCTAATGTAGCATCACTATACCAACCAACAAATGTATAACCATTTCTTGTTGGAGCTTCAAATGTAATTACACTTTCAATACTAAATTCAGATGCATTTGGATTTGTTGTTAAATTTTCTTCATAAGTTACTGTATATACTGTTGGAGTAAATTTAGCATATAAAGTTATATTACCATAAACACCTTCTGTTGATGTAACTAAGGTTTCAAATGTTTCCTCTAAATACCAACCAACAAAATCATAATAATCCTTTGTTGCAGAAGTAAAATCTACCTTATTTTCTACATCATAGCTTGTAGCTGTATTTGAATGAATACCACCATTTGCTTCATATGAAATTGTATATGTAATAACTTGCCATTTTGCAGTTAAAGAAATACCATTTAATAATGTCCAAACCTCACTATCATCAAATAATGTATCATCATCTTTATACCAGCCTAAGAATTCATAGCCATCCCTAGTTACAGTATTTAATGTAGGTATTTGACCATATTCTGCCTTATAAATAGTGTTACTAGTAATGATTGCACCCTTTGCAGTTACTTCTGGCTTAGCAGTACCTTCAATTGTTACTGTCATTTCAACATTAACGCTATAACCACATGGAGAAATATAATATAAGGTTCCAGCAGTAACAGTATATGAGATAAAGAAGTTTCTATTACTTCCACTATCATCATCATACGCAATAATTTTTTTATCAGAATCACATAAATATCCATAAGTGTCACCTAATGAATTTGAATAAATCTTTATTGTTCCACTTACCAATGGTAGAAATGCAAAATATAACCTATTTGAATCATTTGTTAATGTACCAACAAAAGTATCAGAAGTTTCTCCTGTATAGAAAACACCATTTCCTGAATGTTCAATCCATTTTGCATATAATATAACATCAGTAGATAAGTTTTCAGTCCAATCTAATTCCTGAGTATATTCCTCATCTAAATACCAGCCTGCAAAAGCATAACCTTCTCTTACTGGAATAATATATTCGATTAAATCATTAATTCCATAACTCTTTTCACAATATACTGAACCATTAGACATATAGGTGACTTTATTAATGATATCCTTAATTAATCCGCCATTCGCATCTAATGCTACATCAAATTCATAACCCTTATATTTAGCATATAAAGTAATATTTTCATATAATCCTTCTGTTGATGTAACTAGAGTATCAAATGTATCCTCTAAATACCACCCTAAGAAATTATAGTTTTCTTTTGTTGCAGCAGTGAAATCTACCTTATTTTCTACATCATAGCTTGTAGCTGTATTTGAATGAGTACCACCATTTGCTTCATATGCAATTGTATATGTAATAACTTGCCATTTTGCAAATAATTCCACATCATTTTGAATATTCCAAGCAACAGTAGTGTCAACGTATTCATCACCAGATGTATACCATCCTAAAAATTCATAGCCTAATTTATGTGGTATATTAAATTCAGGTACATTATCATAAATCACTTTTTTTGTAATCTCAGCTGAAATAGTTGCACCATTTGCAGTTACTTCTGGCTTAGCAGTACCTTCAATTGTAACTGTCATCTCAACATTACCGCTATAACCACAAGGAGATATATAATATAAGGTTCCAGCTGTAACAGAATATGTTATCAAGAAATTATGGTTAGCCCCACCATGATCAACACCCTTTAATAAACTCTTATTTGAATCCCATAAATATCCATAAGTGTCACCTGATGAATTAGAATAAATTTTTATTGTTTCACTTACTAATGGCACATATGCAAAATATAACCTATTTGCATCATTCATTGATGTACCAACAATAGTATCAGAAGTTTCTCCTGTATATAAAACTCCATTTCCTGAATGTTCAATCATTTTTGCGAATAAAACAACATCATTAGATAAGTTTTCAGTCCAATTAAATACTTGAGTATATTCCTCATCTAAATACCAGCCTGCAAAAGCATAGCCATCTATTCTTGGCACAATATATTCAATTACATCTTCTTTAGCATATTCATGCTCATAATATACTTCATTATTACAAATATATGTAATTTTATTTTTAACATCAGTAAATAATCCACCATTTGCATCTAATGTAACATTATATTTATTTGCTTCAAATTTTGCATATAATGTAATATTCTCATAGATTCCTTCTGTTGATGTAACTAGAATATCAAATGTATCCTCTAAATACCAACCTAAGAATGTATATCCTTCTTTAGTTGCATCTATAAATGTGACATTATTATTTATATCATAGCTTGTTGTTGTATTTGTGTGAACACCACCATCTGCTTCATATGTAATTGTATATGTATTAATTTGCCATTTTGCAAATAATTCCACATCATTTTGAATATTCCAAGCTACAGTAGTATCAACGTATTCATCACTAGATGTATACCAACCAATAAATTCATATCCAACTCTAGTAGCAATATCAAATGAACCAATCTCATCATAAGCTACCACATAATCAAGTTTATCAGTAACAATAGCTCCTTTTCCAGAAGGAATTGGGAATGCAGTACCTTCAATTGTAACTGTCATCTCAACATTACCGCTAAATCCACAAGGAGATATATAATATAAGGTTCCGGCGGTTACAGTATATGTGATAAGGAAGTTTCTATTACTTAAATTATCATCATTAAACGCAATAGTTTTTTTGTCAGAATCACATAAATATCCATAAGTGTCACCTAATGAATTTGAATAAATTTTTATTGTTTCACTTACTAATGGCACATATGCAAAATATAGCTTATTTGCACCATCTTTTGATGTACCAACAATAGTATCAGAAGTTTCTCCTGTATATAAAACTCCATTTCCTGAATATTCAAACCATTTTGCATATATTATTACATCATGAGTTAAATCTGAATTCCAATCAAATACTTGAGTATATTCCTCATCTAAATACCAGCCTGCAAAAACATAACCTTCTTTTCTTGGAACAATATATTCAATTACATCTTCTTTACCATATTCATGCTCATAATATACTTCATTATTAGAAATATATGTAATTTTATTTTTAATATCATTAAATGTTCCACCATTCGCATCTAATGTAACATTGAATTCATGTGCTTCAAATTTTGCATATAAAGTAATATTCTCATAAATTCCTTCTGTTGATGTTACTAAGGTTTCAAATGTATCCTCTAAATACCAGCCTATGAATGTATATCCTTCTTTAGTGGCATCAGTAAATGTGACATTGTTATTTATATCATAGCTTGTTGTTGTATTTGAATGAATACCACCATTTGCTACATATGAAATTGTATATGTATTAATTTGCCATTTTGCATAAACTGAAATGTTTTCATAAATTCCTTCTGTTGAGATAATTTCAGTTTCTAATGTAGCATCACTATACCAACCAACAAATGTATAACCATTTCTTGTTGGAGCTTCAAATGTAATTACACTTTCAATACTAAATTCAGATGCATTTGGATTTGTTGTTAAATTTTCTTCATAAGTTACTGTATATACTGTTAATTCAAATTTTGCATATAAAGTAATATTATCATAGATTCCTTCTGTTGATGTAACTAGAGTATCAAATGTATCCTCTAAATACCAACCTATGAATGTATATCCTTCTTTAGTTGCATCAGTAAATGTAACATTATTATTTATATCATAGCTTGTTGTTGTATTTGAATGAATACCACCATTTGCTTCATATGAAATTGTATATGTTTCAAGACTCCATTTTGCAGTTAAAGAGATACCATTTAATAATGTCCAAACCTCACTATCATCAAATAATGTATCATCCTCTTTATACCATCCTAAGAATTCATAGCCATCCCTAATTACATTATTTAATGTAGGTATTTGACCATATTCTGCCTTATAAATAGTGTTACTAGTAATGTTAGCACCCTTTGCTGAAACTATTGGATGTGCAGTACCTTCAATTGTTACTGTCATTTCAACATTACCGCTATAACCACATGGAGAAATATAATATAATTTTCCAGCAGTAACAGGATATGAGATATAGAAGTTTCTACTACTTAAATTATCATCATTAAACGTAATAGTTTTTTTATCAGAATCACATAAATATCCATAAGTGTCACCTGATGACTTTGAATAAATCTTTATTACTCCACTTACCAATGGTACAAATGCAAAATATAACTTATTTGAATCATTTCTTGATGTACCAATAATAGTATCAGAAGTTGATCCTATATAGAAAACACCATCTCCTGAATGTTTGATCCATTTTGCATATAATATAACATCAGTAGATAAGTTTTCAGTCCAATCTAATTCCTGAGTATATTCCTCATCTAAATACCAGCCTGAAAAAGCATAACCTTCTCTTACTGGAATAATATATTCAATTAAATCATTTATTCCATAACTCTTTTCACAATATACTGAACCATTTGACATATATGTAATCTTATGAATATCATTAAATATTCCACCATTTGCATCTAATGCTACATCAAATTCATACCCCTTATATTTAGCATATAAAGTAATATTATCATAGACTCCTTCTGTTGATGTAACTAGTGTTTCAAATGTTTCTTCTAAATACCAACCTAAGAAATTATAGTTTTCTTTTGTTGCAGCAGTGAAATCTACCTTATTTTCTGCATCATAGCTTGTAGCTGTATTTGTGTGAACACCACCATTTGCTTCATATGAAATTGTATATGTATTAATTTGCCATTTTGCATAAACTGAAATGTTTTCATAAATTCCTTCTGTTGAAGTAATTGTATTTTCAAGTGTAGTATCACTATACCAGCCAACAAATGTATAACCATATCTTATTGCTGGGACAAATTCAACTATTGTTTCAATACTAAATTCAGATGCATTTGGATTTTCATCAATAGTATCTTCATAATTTATTACATATTTTGTTGGAGTCCATTTTGCATATAATGTAATATTACTATATAAGCCTTCTGTTGATGTGACTAGTGTTTCAAATGTTTCCTCTAAATACCAACCAACAAAATCATAATAATCTTTTGTTGCATCTTCAAATATTACTTTAGTATCAACATCATAGCTTGTTACACTATTTGTATCTACTCCTCCATTTGCTTCATATGCAATTGTATATGTGAAATTGATCCATTTTGCATATAAAGTAATATTTTGTTCATATCCTGAGGTTGATGTAACTAAAGTTTCAAATGTATCTTCTAAATACCAACCAGCAAATGTAGAACCATTTCTTGATGCATCATCAAACTCAACTAATGTAAAGTAATCATATGATGTTTCTGTATTTGGATTATCTCCACCATAAACCATATATGTTATTGTATATGAAGTGGCTTCAAATTTAGCATATAAAGTAATATTCTCATTTAATCCCTCTGTTGAAGTAACTAGTGTTTCAAATGTTTCCTCTAAATACCAGCCTAAGAAGGTATAGTGTTCTTTACTTGCAGCAGTAAATTCTACAAGAATTTCAGAATTATAGAATGTAGCAGTATTTGAATGAATACCATCATTTGCTACAAATGTTATAGTATATGGTATTATATCAATTACTTCTTCATAATCACAAACACTACATATATGCTTTTTGCTACCTGTTACTGTTTCTGTTCCAGGAGTAGTAATTATAAATTCTCCATATGTATGAGCAGAAACTTCACTCTTATCTCCACATGAGCATTCATGCCAATGATTTGATTCATCATTTGACCAATCTAAAGAATAATCATGAGGTAGTTTAGGAATTACTAAAGTTTCTAATTCTTCTTTATTTACATCTAAATACTTATCACAGCTACTACAATAATAATATGATGCAGTACCCTCATGAGTACAGGTTGCAGCCTCTCCAACAACTAAATCACCACATGTATGTTCAACATAAATTGGAGTATCAACTGAATTTGAATAAGTATATGTTAATTCTTCAGGATAGTTAGCTTCACATCCTGTATATTTTGGATTTTTATATACTATACTCTCAGTTTCATTATTATATCTTAGTATAGGATAAGAATTTCCGTTTTCACCAAGCTTTTGACCCCATATAGATCCATTTGTATATTGTGAAAGAATATATGCTATTTCACCGCTAGATAATTTTTCTTCTGTTGCTTTAATAGCAGTTGAAAGTTCTGAACCAAAGCTATTAAGATAATAACAATTTGAAAGTGTTAACTTACTATTATTTCTTGAGAATGTATCAGAGCTAGATGTGTTTTCAACTGTTGCGGCAACAAATGAATTAGTTATTATCGCTTTTCCTTGTGTCCAACCGACAATACCAGCACAAGAAGTTGTATTTGCTCCTTTAATTTCACCTACAAATGCACAATTGGTTATGTATACATTACCATTTGCCATTCCTATTATTCCAGCATGAGTACCATCACCATTAATAGTAGACTCAATTATTATACTAGAATAACAATTTTCAATATAGGTTGTTGAACCGCTCTCATTTACACTAGCTATACCAGCTGCATATTTAGTACTAGTTACAATTTTACCAGTGACATTTAAATTTTTAATTGTACAATTTGATACATGTCCAAATAATGCTACTGAACTAGTTGCACTTTGATTTACAGTTATTGTGTGACCTTGGCCATCAAAAGTACCATTATACTTATTTGATGAAGATTTACTAATTTGTATGAAATTACTATTACCAAAATCTATATCGTTTGTAAGAATTGCATTAACAGCATTATTTCCAGAATTAACGTATTGTGCAAACCAATTAAATTGTCCAATATTGCTAATTTCATAATATCCTTCAGTTTCATTATAATATGCAGGTTGGTATGAACTACAAGTCTCACAAATTCCGTTTGAATTATAGCTGTGGCCTAGTGCAGGCACTACTATTGTTGTTATTTCTTCTTTATTCTCATTAAAGTATTTATCACATTCACTACAATGATAATGAGCTACTGTTCCTTCATTTTCACATGTTGCAGGTACTGCAGAAACTAAGTTACCATAGCTGTGGCCTAATGCAGGTGCTACTATTGTTGTTATTTCTTCCTTATTCTCATTAAAGTATTTATCACATACACTACAATGATAATAAGCTACTGTTCCTTCACTTTCACATGTTGCAGGAACTCCAGGAACTAAATCACCATAGCTGTGGCCTAGTGCTGGAACTGCAATTGTTGTTATTTCTTCCTTATTCTCATTAAAATATTTATCACAGCTACTACAATGATAATGAGCTACTGTTCCTTCATTTTCACATGTTGCAGGTACTGCAGAAACTAAGTTACCATAGCTGTGGCCTAGTGCAGGCACTACTATTGTTGTTATTTCTTCCTTATTCTCATTAAAGTATTTATCGCATTCACTACAATGATGATGAGCTACTGTTCCTTCACTTTCACATGTTGCAGGAACTGCAGGAACTAAGTTACCATAGCTGTGACCTAGTGCAGGGATTTCCTGATATGTAGAATAATCACATGAACTACAAGTATAATATTCATCCCAGCCCACTTCAGTACAAGTAGGATCCTTAGCCTCATGATGTTGTAAATCATGACCAAGTAGTGGTACTTTTACAACATTCTCATAACCACATACACTACATATTTGTTTCTTACTACCATCTTTTTCATGTGTAGCTACTTCTATTATTATCCATTCACCATAAGTATGCTCACCTATATTATTTTTTTCACCACATGAGCATTCAACCCAGTGTACACTTGCATTAAAGCTAAACTCACTTGAATAATTATGCTCATGAACACTTGTACTTGGTGTACTTGTTGGTGCACTTGTACTTGGTGTACTTGTTGGCACGCTTGTACTTGGTGTACTTGTTGGTGCACTTGTACTTGGTATACTTGTTGGTGCACTTGTTGGTGTACTTGTTGGAGTACTTGTTGCACTACTTGAAGGCTTCCCTGTTGAAGTACTTGATGTATTACTTACTTCTTGTGTAGAAGATGAACTTTCAGCAGGATTATCATTTCCAACACAGCTTGTTAAACCTAAAATTACTAATAATAATGCTAAAAACCAAAATTTCTTTTTCATTAATTATTTCCCCCTTTTTATACTATATTAATAATATAATTAGATATAATAATAAAAATATATAAAAATTTTATACAATTTTTTCGCAAGAATTATATCATTTTGCAAAATATATTTCAATTATTTTTTTGCATTTTATAAATAATATCATCTTCTTTTATTAATAATAGATTAAAATGCAATTGAAATGCAATTTATAATTGTATTTTATTTAGTTATATTGTATTTTATCAAAAAATATTATATAATATGCATATAATGATATGATTAATATAAAGGAAAAATACTATGAAAGATATAGAAAACTATTTAAAAAAAAGAAATATTGAAATCAACCATATAATATATGCATATTGTCAAAATCAAAATTTAATAATAGTTACTGATTCTGGAAATGAATTTTCTTGTAGTATGCTATTACATGAGCTTATGGAATACTTACCAGAAGATGAATTTATTACAATACGCAGAGGTGTAGCAACAAGATTAAACGCCATAGTGTCAATTGATGATGATGGAATATATACATTAATAGATGGTAAAACCTTTCAAGGAAGAAAAAGATTTTTAGCTAGTCATAAAAAACTTAGATCATCTTTACAATTAAATAATTCAACAATGATATCAAAACCTATGAAAAATGAAAAAAATAGACTCCCTTTGTCTATTTTAGAAAAATGTACTCTTTTAGATAATATGCCTGTTGCATATTGTATAATAGAGCTTGTTTTTGATGAAAATGGTCATGGACTTGATTTTATTTTTAGATATTGTAATAAACAAATGGCAATAATTGAAAATGTTCCAATTGATGAAATGCTTAATCATTCATTTTATGAAGTATTTAAGAATGGTGATAAAAAATGGTTAGTAGCCTATGCTGATGTAGCACTAAATGGAGTTCAACGTATTCTTCATGATTATAGTCCTGAAATAAATAAGAATTTAACTATATATTGTTATCAACCTGAAGTAGGCTACTGTGCTTGCGTATTAACTGAAGATAATACAAAATAAAATTTAATTGTAAGCATATTTGATAGACAGGTATAATAAAATTCTCAAAATCAACACTAAAAA
>CAMEJG010000002.1 GCA_945919465.1 uncultured Anaeroplasma sp.
TACGTACGGTGCAATGGGAGGGGCAAAGAATTATTTTCTTTCCTCTACCCTATTAATTTATATTGAATCTGTCAGCTGCTGATTACCATAAAAATAATATTATAATTAAGTTTTGTGTCTCATAGTAAACTCACATTCCTTTCTTATAACTTAAAAGGCACTCATAGTTATTAAAAAGTATTATTTTAGATTGATATCAAAATGAATATTACATTAAAATATATTTTCATATAATATTGATTTGTAGAAAATTAGTTTTTGAAAAAAGATATTGTAAATTTACAATATTTAAGAAATGACAATATTGACAATAATTAAAAATAATAATATAATTTTTACATATGATTAGATATTGACTTAGAGTTAGGATAGTTTATGAAAAGATTAAAATGTAAAAAAATCTATTTATTTTTTTCTATTATTTGTAGTTTATTATTTTTATCTGTTTCAGTTAATGCTGTTATTCCAATTCAAGTAACAGGTTATACTTATGAAGTTGAACAAACACAGTTCACTTTGGGATATGAATATAAAAAAATTGATAATAAACCTCTAATAAACGGGTTTAAAAAAAATGAATTATTTGAAAAAAAGATAATTTATGCAAAATGAAATATCTTGTAAAGCAATGTGGCGAACAACAAATCTATTCTAATGAATTGGTACCTACAGTTGCTTATTCAATGTATTCTTTGGGAGACGTATGTATTTCATATGAGTCAAAGGCAATAGGATGGCTTAATGCTGGCGGGACTCATACAATGATTTTTCAACAAGAAGTTTCAACCACATATCAAGAAAAAGTAAATTTAACAATGAATCCTTCTTTTGGCTTTTCTCTTCAAGAAAAATTTCCAGTAGAAGCTCTTTCGTTAAATGTAAAAGCAACATCTTCCATTTCAAGTTCAATTGGTTTTGAAAGTGGCTTTTCTACTACATATTCATGCTTAGAAGGCCATCAATATACAGAACCTATACTAGAAAGTGGTTATTATTTACAGCAAAAAAGAGCTATTTTCGAGGCTTTTTTTCTAGAAGAATATGGCATAAATTACAATGAATCTACGTCAACTAGTTGGCATTGGCTTTGTTTTCATAATGATATTATTTATTCAAAAAAAACTGATTATCCAAAATCATACACCTTGAAAAATATAAAATTATTATTGAAGTTTAAGACTGATTTAGGTTCATTATTGGCTTTATATAGTCTAGATGAAGATAATAGATTATGTTATGCCGGGCCAAAAGCTAACGAAAATACTACGCTTTATGTTTAAAAGGAGAATAATAGTGATACAATTAAATCAAGTTTCTTTTTCATATGAAAAGAATAAGCAAATATTTGATAATATCAATTATATATTTCAGGATAATGGATTATATTCAATTGTTGCAAAAAGTGGTTTTGGAAAAACTACTTTATTAAATATTATTTCATCACTATTAAAACCTACAAAAGGAAAAATATTATTTTCAAATTCTCTTATAGCTGAACAAAATTCAATTACATCCATTTTTCAAGACAATAATTTGCTTGAAAAAATAAGTGTATATGAAAATATTTCAACAATTTTAGGAATGAGAAAAATTACATTTGATGATAATATTTTAGATATTGAATTAAAAAAAATAGGTATTTTGGACTGTAAACATAAGTTGGTTTCTAATTTATCTGGAGGAGAAAGACAAAGAGTTTGTATCTAAATCGCAGTTATGAGTGGTTCAAAGGTGATTCTTGCTGATGAACCATTTTCTTCTTTAGACGAACAAAATTCAATTAATATTATGAGTATTTTTAAAGAATTATCTAAAGACAAGTTAATAATTATAGCTACTCATAATTTAATTTTAGCTAAAGAATACTCTGATTATATTATCGATTTAGAACATGATAATTTAAGTACGATAATACCTTTACAAGATAATTTATTTATTGCAAAAAAAAATAAGAATACTATCTTGAATATTAAGAAAATAATAAATTTGCATAAACTAATATTTAAGAATAATATATTTCAATTTGTTTTTTCAGTTGTTTTATTATCAGTTTTATTTTGTTTATTATTTATGACATTTATTACAACTCAATTTAGTGAGGATAATATTTTCGAAAAAGTAATAAATGCTGAACCATATAATTATTTTATACTTAATGATTATTATGATGACAATATCATTGAATCAGAGTTCAACAATCAGTATAAATTTATTTTAAGTAATATATTATCTTTGACTGATGATTTTTATGATTATAATCCATACAAGCCAGATAATTCATTTTTTAATAGTAATTTGACAATGAATTATGTGTTATCAGACAAATATGAGAATAATCATATAGGTATTACAGATTGTATTGCATACAACTTAAGATATTATGATATAGTATCATTTAATGATTTAGATGACATTAAAGGAAAAGCAATTAATACTCGATATGGAAAACTAATTATTGATGATGTTAAGCTTACAAGTTTTTCATATAAAATTATTAATGAAAGTGAAGCTGGTAGTAATTATATTAATACTATAATATATGGAAATAATGATTTATATAAGAAAATTTATTATGAAAAAAATTCTAATTCTTCGAATTTCAGTATAGGTAATGAACCATCAAGGATGTTTTATCTAGAAAGTGATAATAATCTAAATGAAGATGAAATAATTATTTCTAAAGCAGCATTAAATAAAATAACTTCAGAGTTATATTTTGTTGGTGACGAGTTAGAATTAGATTGTTTTAGAGATAATTTTTGTATTAAATCAGATTTTATTATTAAAGATATAATAGATGATAATGTTTTTCCATTAATGTATATATCAAATAAGAAAAATCAATATTTAATGGATAAATGGTTTGATGAATATGGTATAAATAAATACATTGAAGGATTGTATTTTGATGCTCCTACAGCATATACTATTACAAAAATTAATGAAATATTAAGTAAAGAAAATACAACAATCACAGGCTTTAATTTTTATAATGAGGCCCAATATTTAGTAGATCAATTTTCTTACTTAAAAGAGTTTTCTATAATATTAATGTCTTTTTCCTTTATCGTATCAATAATTTGGATAACTTATTTAGTATATTCAAAATATAAATATGTTCGAAAAGATTTATTAACCTTAGAAATAAATGGTTTATCAAAAATAAATCAATTTTTCTTATTTTGTTTAGAATTCTTCTATCAAATATTTTTTTCATTAATATTAAATGTCTTTTTAATCATTATGTTGACAAATATTATAAATATAAATATTAATAATATGATAAAAAATGTTATATTATATGATTGTTTTAATATTATTTATGTTATTTATTCACTTTTAATAATTTTAACTACTGTATTTATTAATGTTACCTTAGTTTATGTGTTTTCATTATTTAGGAAAAAGAAGGCACATATTGTTTAGGGAGGAATTATGATTCAATTAAATAATGTTTTCTTTGGATATATAGAAGACAAATGGATTATTAATAATTTTAATTATACATTTCTTGATCATGGATTATATTTAGTTGAGGGAGAGAGTGGTTCGGGGAAAACAACTCTATTAAATTTAATTGGGGGATTGTTAAAACCAAATAGTGGTGCAATATTATATGATTATGATATTTTTGAAAGTGATATTTCATATATTTTTCAGGATAATAATTTATTAGAAGAGCTATCATTATTGGAAAATGTAAAATTAATACTAAAGATTAATCATTTAGATTTAAAAATTGATGAGCTAAATTTTTATTTGGAAAAATTTGAAATGAAAGAGGATTTAGAAACACTTGTTAAGAATTTATCAGGTGGACAAAGACAAAGATTAAGTATTATTATTGGACTATTAAGAAAAACTAAAATAATGCTGATAGATGAACCTTTTTCTTCACTTGATCAGGAAAACTCTATTAAGATTATAAACGTCTTAAAAGATTTATCAAAAGACATCTTAATAATTATTACAAGTCATAAAAAATATCTAATAGAAGAGTACTGCGATTTTATTATAAATTTAAAAGAAGCTAAATGCGATGAAAATAAGAATAAAATGAATGGAATTAATGAATTGAAAAAAAATAAAATTATTTGTAATCCTCAAATTATTTTTAGTCTACATCATAATGCTTTTAAATTTAATATTTTTCAATTTTTGTTTACAATTATTATTTTATCTTTAAATATTGCTATGATCATTTTGTCCATTTCCATTGAAACATATGATTTAAATAAATATTTATGTCAATATTTAATAGAGAATAATCAAACTTCTATGATATTTATAAATGATAATTCATTGGAGCCTCTAGAAACAGATCTAACCCAATTTAGTGTAAATTATTTATATCATATTAATATTGATACAAAAGAAATAAATGGATATTTAGAAAATGAATATAGAAATGAATATTTTGATGAACCAATTATTTTTAAATATGTAAGTATTGATGATTCATTAGCCGATAATGAAATTATTTTAAGTGATTATATGATTGATTATTTACAATATGTAAATATTATTCCATACAATAATTATTTTGATATTATAGGTAGTGAAATAGAGATTTATAATAATAAACTTATTATACGTGATATTTTTTTTACTGAATATAAAAAAGAAGATATGTTTTACTTGATAGAAAAATATACATTGATGTATATGAACAAAAATACATATTTTAATTTTAATTCTTATGGACAGCTTGCAGGATTTGAAATAAAAGATGCTTCAGTAGATGAAATAGTTGAATTAGCTTCTTTAGCAATAAACAATAATTATAGATTGGATTTTCAAAATTATTATAAAGTTAAAGAAAAAATTGATAATATGAATACAATTAGAATTGTTATGAAATTTGTTGTTATTATTTTTTCAGTATTATCTTCATTATGGATATTTTATATAGACCTTGTAAAAATTAAAGGAACAAAAAGATTTTTTTCAAGCTTAAATTTATATGGGTTAAACAAAGGTACTATAGCTATAGTATTATTATTGGATTCTATATATAATTGTGTTATTTCATTTATTTTTGGAACATATTTGGGATATTTACTATGCAATCTTGTTTCTTCTATATTTCAAAATATAGGTAATATCACTATTAATATTTATATATTTGACTTGATATCAGTAATTTATTCTTTATTATTTATATTCATAATTACTTGTATTTTCTCATTGGCTTCTTTTTATGTTTTTATAAGAAATAAAAAAGAATCACATATATCTGAATGATTTTTATAATTAACAAATTGATTGGTCAAATAAAAAAATAAAATTAATACTTGACAGTGCTCTATAAACATAGTAGAATAATAAAGGTAAAATAATATGTGGAAAGAAGAAACGCCCGTTTCTCGCCTGATTGATTACGTTGATAGGCAAATGGCTACTAAATAATGGATGAGTTATTAGGTTTTTTAAGGGGGCGTTTGTGTCCTCTTTTATTTTTTCACATTAGGGGGTGAACAGTATTAACAAGCAAAAGAAAAATTCTAACGAGGATATCGTTAATGAGGCAATTCGTTGTAAAGAAATGCTAGTTATTACAGAAACAGGAGAAAAACTTGGTGTATTACCAAGAAATAAAGCATTCCAAGAGGCAGATGCTAGAGGAATGGATTTAGTGTTAGTATCACCAGATGCTAATCCACCAGTAGCTAAAATGATGGATTATTCTCGTTTCCGCTTTGAACAACAAAAGAAGCTTAAGGAAATGAAAAAGAAGCAAAAGGTAATTGTTGTTCAGGAGATTCAATTATCCCCAACAATTGAGAAGCATGACTTCGATACTAAGTCAAAGAAGGCAAGAACAATTCTAGAAAAGGGAAATAAGGTAAAGATTTCTCTTAGATTCTATGGTCGTATGATTCAACACCAGGATATTGGAATTGAGATGGTTAATAAATTTATTGAAAGTCTTGCTGATGTATCTACAGTTGAAGCTCCAGTTAAGCTAGATGGTAGATCATTATACGCTGTTATAGCACCAAAAATAGAGAAATAAGGAGAATTAGGATTATGCCAAAAGCAAAAACACACAGTGGTTTAAAAAAGAGAATCAAAATCACAGGAACAGGAAAAATTAAGCGTGGTCATTCATATACTGGCCATTTAAAGACTAATAAGACTCATAAGCAAAACAAGAATTTGTCAAAGTCTGCATTAGTACATGAAACTGATGAGAAGCGTATTAAGCAATTAATCGCTAATATGAAGTAATTAGGAGGTAAAGGATTATGCCAAGAGTAAAAGGTGGATATACTACAAGAAGAAGACGTAAGGCTGTCTTAACATTAGCTAAGGGCTATTATGGTTCTAAGCATACATTATATAAAACTGCACATGAGCAAGTAATGCGTTCATTACAATATGCTTTCCGTGATAGAAAACAACGTAAGAGAAATTTCAGAAAGCTTTGGATTCAAAGAATCAATGCTGCATGCCAATTAAATGGTATGAAGTATTCTAGATTCATTAATGGCTTATCTAATGCAGGTGTTGAAATCAACAGAAAGATGCTTGCTGAAATGGCTGTAAATGATCAAGCTGCATTTGCACAATTATGTGAGGTTGCAAAGAATGCTGAGCCAAAGGCTAAGGTTACTGAAAACGTAGTAGTTTTAAATAAAGCTTCAAAGAAGTAATAAATTAAGCAGATTAATTCTGCTTTTTTTTATATTTTAATAAAATTAATTTATTTTAATTTAAAAATATGTTATCATTTATTTACATATAAATTAATCTTAATAGATTTATTATGGAGGAATTATGTTAAATAAAAAGGATAGAAAAAAAATTAAGATTATAATAGGAGCATTAATTATCATAGATTTACTTGTTTTAGGCTATTATTTATTAGATGCATTTGTATTACCACCAGATGGGGTAAATTTCTATAATGAGCATTTTTGTGCAATGATTTGTTTATTTATAGTTGGTGTAATAGCATTATTATTACCAATGGTTGGTACTACTAAATATGGAGATGGTAAGGGAGACTCAATGATGATTGTCGTTGGATTCTTACTAATGCTATGCGCAATTATCTCAGTAATCTATTCATTTTTAGGAATATAAGAAAATGTTTCATTTTCATTGTATTTTAATAGATTTTTGGTTATAATATAAGTGCTAGGAAGAAGGCCGTGGAGCTCAAAATATATTTAATAGAAGCTGAGAGTATACTTGTGCGGACGCTCTTAACTGAGAACCCTAATAGATACTAAATAGAGGCTTCAGCCGTGGTGAACAAAGTTCTTCACGAACCTTCCTAGACAATTTGCTTAATAAGGATTGTAAATGAATACATTTGCAGTCCTTTTTTGTTATTATTGTGTGGAAATATTTGTCTAATTATGATATAGTAATAATGTTAAAATTTAATGGGAAGAGAAGAATATGAATCAATTTGAAAACTTAAATGTATCAAGCTCAATTATTGAGCTTTTAAATAAAGAAAATATTACCGAACCAACTCCAATTCAAAAGGAATCAATTCCATATTTACTAGAAGGAAATGATGTAATAGGACAAGCTCAAACTGGTACTGGAAAAACCTTTGCTTATGCTATTCCAGCTATTATGAAAATAGATTCAAATAGTAAGGATGTTCAAGTATTAATTTTATGCCCTACTCGTGAGCTTTCACTTCAAGTATCTATAGAAATAAAAAAATTAATTTCAAATAATAAAAAATTAAAGGTATGTACAATATATGGAGGAGAATCCTATGAAAAACAATTTAAGGAGCTAGCTAAAAATCCTCAAATTGTCGTTGGTACTCCAGGAAGAATAATAGACCAAATAAATAGAGGTAAATTGAAATTTGATAAAGTAAATTATTTGGTATTAGATGAAGCAGATGAAATGCTTAAAATGGGATTTCAAGAGGATTTAGAAACTATTATGGCAACAATGCCTAAAAATAGACAAAATGCTTTATTTTCTGCAACCTTACCTTCATTCATAACTAAAATTGCAACAAAATATATGAATAATCCTAAAATGGTAAAAATAGAATCTAAAACCTTAACAGTAGAAGCAATTAATCAAATTGTATATTATGTTAAAAAGGAATCAAAACAAGATTTATTAATTAGAATTTTAGATTATTACAAATATCGTTCTGTAATGATTTTTGCAAATACAAAGGCTATGGTAGATGAGCTTGTATTATTTCTTCAATCCTATGGCTTTAAGGCAGATGGATTACATGGAGATTTAAAACAATCCTTAAGAGATAGAGTATTACAATCCTTTAGATCAAAAAGTATTCAAATACTTATCGCAACAGATGTTGCCGCAAGAGGAATAGATATAGATGGAATAGAGGCAATAATTAATTTTGATATTCCAAATGAAAATGAATTATATGTTCATAGAATAGGAAGAACTGGTAGAGCAGGCTCTAAGGGTATGGCAATTACTATTTCTACTTCTCGTGGAAGAAGTAGAATTAAAGAGCTTGAGGCTTATACAAAAGGTCGTATTACACCACTTCCTATACCTTCTATTAATGATATTAATAGCTCAACAGATGATATTTTATTTAATAATATTATGGAGCTTGCAGAACTAAACAAGAAAAATCATAATTATGATATCTTAATTCATAAAATTGCATCAAGAATATCAGATCCTGTACCTATTATTATTGCATTACTAGAAATGGCAGATGTCAAATCAAAAAGAGATTATCCTGAAATTGAGGTATTACCTTTAAATTCCTCAAAAGAAAGAAAAAAGGAATCAAAGAATAATAAAACAAATTCAAAAAATTCAAAGGATATAAAGAAAAAAACAAAAGCTGTTATTGAAATAAATGTTGGTGAGGTTGATAAAATAAGACCTAATCAATTAGTAGTATTATTTCATGATGAATTAAAGATACATCGAGAGTATTTTGGAAAAATAGTAATTAAAAAGAAATATACCTTTATTGAAATAAATGAAGAGGCTTTAAGGTTCCTTAAGGGAATAAATAAATTAAAAATTAATGGTAAAAGTCTAAATTATCGTATTGTAGATTCTTTACCTAGATAGGAAATAATATGCGAATAGTTGGTGGAAAATATCGACATAGAATAATAGAAATGACAAATTTAGAAACAACAAGAGAAACACAAGATAAGGTTAGAGAGGCTATTTTTAATAGTATTGGTCCTTATTTTGATGGGGGAATCGCTCTTGATTTATTTGCTGGGTCTGGGGCAATGGGAATAGAGGCTTATTCTAGAGGAATTAATCATATTTATTTAAATGATTTAGAAAATAAAGCCTTAAATATTTGTAAAAAGAATTGTAAAGCCTTAGGAATTACAGATGTTACCTTTACAAATATGGATTATTCTAATTTTGTTAAAAATATTAATATTAAATTTGATTTAATTATTTTAGATCCACCTTATAAAATGAATAATATTGATGATATATTATTAGCTATAGAACCTATAGCTAATGATAATGCAATAATAGTATTTGAAATGGCCAATGATAGTGAATATTCCGAAAATATTGGTTCTTTATATTTGAAAAAAGAAAAAAAATATGGAATTAAAAAAGTTGCTGTATTTTTAAAGGGGATGATTTAATGCTTTATAAGAATTTAAAAAGCATCTATAAAAGATTTAAGAAAAATGATTATTGGAATGTTTTAGGTGTAGAAAATTTCTTTCATATAAGAAGTACTGAAAACCATAATTCAGTTATTTCCTTTTTAGATAATAGAATTAATGATGTTAATGCTATTCAATTTGTCGTTACAAAAAGAGGATATAATTTTATTCATGATTTATTAGAAGTAAATCATTTTGAAAGCTCATTATTACTAGAACCAGAAGTACTCACTATTTGTTCAATAAAAAAAGAAGATCTTACTGATACTGAAAAGCTATATATTAAAAGTATAGGTGGTAATATCACTAAGGATAATAATATTTTAGCATACACATATAAATCCGGTTATACTAAAAGATTTTCTAATTTAGATGAAATTGAAACAATAATAGAGCATTTATTTTTTATGGAAGCTATATTAGAACAAGATTTTGATAAGGTAATGGCTAATATTTCAAATGGATTAATTAATTATGCTTATTTTAATATGGATTCCCAAAATTTTTATTTATCTAGTGAGGATTGTTTTGAAATGAGAAATCATTATCATTATAAGCCTTGTTTTGATGCATTAGCTAATCAATATTCAAACATTACACCTGTAGATGATGAAGGATATTTGATAATGTATCATTTACCAATATCAATAGGCAAAAAGTTTGAAAATCCATTTTTATTAATATTCTTTTATCCAAATGCTAAAAAAATATATTTTGATTATTCAGTATCGAATGTTTTTAATGCAAAAAATGATATTTTTATCCCTATTGATAGTGCTATAAGTAAAATAGGTCTACCTATGGATTTATATATAACTAATCGATATTTATATGCATTAGTATCTAAAACATTAAGAGCATTAAATATTAATCCAATTTTTAATCTAGATATTTTAGATGTTAATGAGAATATTCCGTTAAATTCAATTTTATATAATATTTCTATAGTATTAGATCAATATGTCACAGATTACCATTATAATAATAAAAAAGAAACTATTAATATTTTAAATATAATAGTTGATAAATTAAATCAAATAAATTTTGATGAATTAATTGAAAAAAATTTTGATTATGATTATAATGAAGATGATGATTTCAATTCAAATATAGAAGAAATAAATTAGGAGGATAATATGAGAGTAGGTATAGATGTAGGTGGAACTACTGTAAAGATAGGTTTTATTGATGATTATAAAATTATTAAAGCCTATGAAATTAATACTAAAAAAGAAACATTATTTGATGAGGTATTAGCTTCAATAAAAAAAGTTAGTGAGGAAAATAATTATAAAATAGATTTTGTTGGCTTTGGTCTACCTGGAGTAGTTAAGGATAATATTATAGTTAAATTACCAAATATAGGTATTCATGATTATAATCTACAAGAAAAATTCAATGAATATTTTGATGTACCTATGGCATCAAGTAATGATGCAAATGTTGCAGCATTAGGTGAGGTTATTTGTGATCCAAATGCATATAGCTCTTGTTATATGATTACATTAGGTACAGGAGTAGGTGGTGGTTTTGTATTAAATAACGAGGTTATTAATGGAAATCATTCATCTTGTGGAGAAATTGGACATACTTTTATTGATTATGTACATAATTATAAATGTTCTTGTGGACTATCTGGCTGTTTAGAGACAGTTGCTTCAGCTACAGGTATAGTGAGACTTGCAAGAGAATATTATAATAAATATGAAACATCATTAAATTATGATACAATGGATTGTAAAGCAGTAATGGATGCCGCTAAGAATAATGATCCTTTAGGATTATATGTATATAATTTAGTATGTGATTATTTAGGAAGAGCTATTGCCAATATTGCTTGTACTACAGATGTAGAAGCATTCTATATTGGTGGTGGAGTATCTAAGGCTGGAGAATTTTTGCTTAATGGAATTAAAAAATCCTATTCTAAATTTGCTTTTTATGGACTAAAGGATACTATTATTACTCTTGCTAAGCTTGGAAATAATGCTGGTATGCTTGGTGCTGCATATTTAGTTAAGAATATTTAAGGAGTGATATTTTGGAAGTAGAGAAGAAAAATTTTTTTGAAAAATATGGATTATTATCTGCAGTCTTATCTTATTTAGCATTTTTCATAATTCTCTCATCTTTTATTTTATTAGGACTATTTCTATTTTATTCATTTACATATTCCCTAGATTTTAAAAAATTAATGAGTATGGCATCTCTTAGCTTAGTTACTGAAGAAGACCTTAAAATATTTTATGGATATGGAGATAATTATGTTAATGCTTTTGCATTATCAAATGCTTGGGGTAATTTTTTAGCATATTTATTTTCTTTTATTACTGTTACAATTTCAATGATTTTTTATCTAAAAAAGGATTTTTTAGATTTAAAAAATAATTATAAAAAATTAATTATTTATACAATTATAGCTACTGTATTATTTATGGGAGTTTCATTTTTAGTAGAATTTTTAGTAGGGCTTGCTGTAAATGATAGTCAAAATCAAAATTTAATTGTTATTATTATGCAAAATGGTGGAACAATACCTATGGCTATATGTACAGTATTATTTGCTCCTATAGTAGAGGAATTAATCTATCGTAAGGTAATATTTGAATATGGAAAGAAAATACATATTGCATTCTCTTATGTTGCATCAATTGTTTTATTTGCATTACCACATATGATTTCAACTAATAATACAAATATAGGTATTTGGTTATTACAAGCTATTCCATATATAACTAGTGCTGGTTTGTTTGCAGTAATATATCATAAATCAAATTATAATATATATGTAACCATATTTATACATATGGTAAATAATCTAATTGCAGTATTATTAGTATTAATTTAGGGGGTTTTTATGCTTAAGAAGAAAATAACAGATTATAATAAGAATTTCTTTGATGAAATAAAAAATTCTTATGCAATATTAACTGCAGGAGATAAAAATGTAGGCTTTAATAGTATGACAGTTTCTTGGGGTGGAATTGGAGTATTATGGGGAATGGATGTGGCTTATGTTTTTGTTAGGCATTCTCGTTATACTTATAAATTTATTAATGAAAGTGATTCAGTAACTTTAGCATTTTTAAATGATAATTATAAAGAAGCTAAAGCTATATTTGGTTCTAAATCTGGTAAGGATATCAATAAATATGAGGCTTCAGGTCTTCATCCTACATTCGACCCAGATTATAATGGATATTATCCAATGGAAGCAGATTATGTTTTCAAAATGAAAAAACTATATTCTATTGATATTCCATATGATAATTTACCTAGTGATATTAAAGATAAGTTTTATAAAAATGGTGATATGCATACTATGTATGTATGTGAAATTAAACAATTTCTTGTTAAAGAATAGAACTATTTAAAAATAATACTTTTATTATATTATAATTGTATCTATTGAAAAATATGCAGTATTTTAGGTGCTCTGAAACATTATTTTTGAAAATTAGTATATGACGTGAAAGTGTGAAAAAAATATTTTGTTTATTACTTGTTTTGTTTTTTATTCATTTTTTCTGATGGATTGAGCATTAAAGCTACTCAATATTTAGTTGGTGGTGTAAATATTGATAATGATTGGGGACATAAATCCCTTGATTCTTTAACTGGATTTGATTCATTATATGGAAGCAATAAGGTATATAGAATAACTGATTTGGGAAGATTAGCATCATATCAACCGGAATTTATTATTGACTTGACTGATTTTGGTTTGCTAGAGCAAGGATTGTATTATGGAGCATATAGAACGGTTGTAGAAATATTTCAAATTACAATGAAGGAAGTAAGCAATGGCTATTACGAAATCTATCTTATCAATACTAGCGAAACAGTAAAAGGGGATTTGGCTACACCAATAACAAAAATGATGATTGGTTAGTTGGTAATGTAGAGGTTCAAATTTCTACATCATCTGAAGATAAAAAAATCACTTCTATTAAATTTATTGAAAATGCAATTGTAGATCCTTGTTGCCCATAAAGAAAGTGTAAAATTTATGAAAACTAAAGATTGCTATTACTATTCTAAAAAAATAAATATTGGGAAAAAATATGAAACAAGAAATTCCATTTTTGGTTTTTCTTTTTCTTTAATTTTATTCTCTATATTATTAATATTTGGAAGTTTTATATATTATATTGAATCATCAATTAATAAAAATCATAATCTATCATCAATTAAAATAAATTTAAATAGCTATGAAAATAGTTTTCTTGATAATAATATTGATAATATTGAAGAAACTATTTTCTATAAAAATTATGGAATAAGCTTTAATATAACTAAAGAAGGCTTTTTAATTAAGGATGTTAATTATCCAACAATTATTTTAGATGATAAAGAAATAAAATATAAAGATACCTATAAATATAATAATGAAGAAGTAAAGATACTAAATCAAAGTATCTTATGCTTTAATAATGATAAATTATATTTAGAATCTGAAGAAAAATACTTAATTGATAATAATTATGGTAAAGTAATTTTAGCAGGAAATTCATTAACTGGAAAAGAAAATGAGATTATGGTTTCAAGTAATATTCTAAATTATTGTGGTGTTACTGATTATAATGCTGTTATTGGAAAGAAAATTTCATTTTATAATCAATTATTCTTTGGAAATGTCTCATATGGCTATGAAAGTAATGGTAATTACGTAGATGAAACGGAAAAAGTTAAGAATCAAAATTATTATGTATTTAAGGATTTTATTATAGTTGGAGTTTTTAATTCTAACATATATTTTTGTCCTAGTAGATTAACAAATAATAATACTGATTGGCCAGAATATATAATTAAAAATAATCCTAATTTTTGGTTAAACTCTAATTCTATTTTAGAATACAATTATAATTATTATTCGTATATTGATAATGATAATAAGCTACATATGAATCAAAATAAATTATGTTTTACATATAATTTATTAGATAAATTAAATGAAAATACCAATAAAGTTCAAATACTAGCAAATAGTGGAAATAATTTAAAAATAAATGATATAACAAATATAATACAATTTAAGTCTCTGAAATTAGCTTATAATTCAATGTCAATATTTAATAATGATTTTACCTTAAATAATCAAATTACCTATTCAACTAATTCTGATTTATATTCATATTTTGTTTTTTATCCATATTTTGATTTTGTTAAAAGTATTATTATTGTCATTACTACAATAATAATATTATTAGTTATTTTAAATATATTTAGAGTAATGGATTATTCTTTAAATATAAATAAAAAATATTTTATGATGATGAGCTATTTAGGATTAGAAAAAAAAGATATAAAAAAAATATATTATTTTAAAAATATATCTGATTATATAAAATCTATATTAATTTCATTTATTATATTATTACCATTATGTATAATAATCTCTATTTTATTAAATAAATTATACATAACACAATTTAGAGGAATGCTTGATTTTAATATTCCATTTTATTATTATTTAATTAGCATAATAATTCCAATAATAATTATTTTTACAATAGTTAATATTGTTTCTATTATTATTTTTAATAATTATTTTTCTTCAGATAAGAGGAGGAATTACTAAATGATTATACTTAAAAATATAAATAAAACCTTTAATAAGGATAAAAATCCTTTAGTATTATTTAATAATTTAAATTTAACTATAGATACTAATAAATTTATTGCGATTGTAGGAAGAAGTGGTAGTGGTAAATCAACATTATTAAATCTAATTGGTTCTATTGAAAAACCTGATTCAGGAGAAATTATTATTAATGATATTAATATAACTAAATTAAATGATAAAGAATTATCAAAATATAGAAATGAACAAATTGGCTATATATTTCAATCGTTTTTTTTAGAACCATCATTATCAGCTATTGATAATGTTTCTATGCCTTTAGCCATTAGAGGAATTCCACTTAATGAAAGAGAAAATATTGCAAAAGAAATCTTAAATAAGCTTGGTATTTTAGAAAAAGCTTATGAAAAAACTGACAAATTATCAGGTGGTGAAAAACAAAGAGTTTGTATTGCTCGTGCATTAATTACAAATCCTAGTATTATTTTAGCCGACGAGCCAACTGGTCAATTAGATTATGAAACTGGTCAAGAAATATTAAAGATATTAAGGAATATAGTAGATGAAGGAAAAACAGTATTACTAGTTACTCATAATCAAGAAGATGCTAATAATTATGCCGATAAAATATTAAGAATAAAAGATGGTAAATTTATTTCTATTTTAGGTGAATTATGAGAATAAGTGATTATATTAGATATTCTTATATTCTATTTCAAAAGGATAAAAAAAGAAGTATTATTTGTATTATTGAAAGCTTTATTTTATCAATATTAACATTAGGATGCTTCTATTTAGGCTTTAATTATTATAATTCTATGTCAGATATTGAGAATAAATATCTTCATAAAAATAATTTAATTATAGATATTTATGGATTCAACGAAGAAGTAGTAATGCTTGCAAAAAAATATTCAGCATCAAAAATTATCTGTGAATCTTATTTTGCAATATATCTTGATTTTGAAAATGAAAGGATAAATTTATATGATGGAAAAATCCCTTCAACCTCTTATGAATTATTATCAAATTCTATCGATAATTATATAGGTGAAAAGATTATTGAAAATGATATTGAATATACTATATGTGGTAAATATTCATCAGATATTTATGATGGATATATTGGTAATATTTTTTATTTAGCAGATGATATTTTTATTAGTAGTACCTCTATAATTTTTGCTGATGCAAAAAATGGAAAAATTAATGAAATTTATAATTTTGTATCTATATTAGATTCTATGAATATAGAGTACAATCATAGTAATTATGATAATTTTATGACATATCATAGAAATGGTATTTTTATTGTTGTTTTTTTTATTGTTCTAGCAATAATCTTATTTTTTTCTACTATTCTCTTCTTTTTGAATTCATATAATATGGCATTAGACCAAAATAAATTATTACTAGTTATACTTAGATTAGGTGGATTAGAAAGCAAAAAATTAATTATGATTGAATCGATTTATGGATTTATTATTGCTTCAATAGGTAATTTATTAGCTTATTTATTTGTTTTTATATTATCTTTATTTAATAAATCTAATATATTTTATTCTCTATTATTACCTTCATATATAAAAAATGTAATCATTGAATATGAAATAAATTCTTATTTTCCATGGTATATTATATTTATTAATTTATTTTTATTTATTATTTTTATTTTATTAGCTAGTATTAAAAATAATAAAAGAATATTAGAAAAAGAAATTACAATTATTAAAGAATGAAATATATAAGATACTAAATAATTAGAAAATAATAATTTGGATGGATGATTATAGGAAAATTGCTTATCCTCCTAAAATTTAACAATGTCATCTTTTGAGTCATGTGGTATACCATCTAATAAAGAATTGAAATACCTTGATTTTATAATAAATAAATCATTTGCTTAAATTTTGACAAATAAATGATGATATAATTTTTACTGGTTGTGTAAATAAAATATATTAATAAATCAATTTAATTTTTTCTATTTTTTGAAAATATTCTAGATTAATTTAAAAGGAGTTTTTTATGAAAAAAATAATTGCCATGATGTATACATTATATATACTTATTTGCTTAGCTTCATGTGGTCCTTTAAATGATTCAGATAAAACACTTGAGATTAAAGAATATGGAACAATTATGACTTTAGCTAAAGCATATGAAGAGGAAATATTATCTTATGATGATTTGTTGCAAATTGCATATGATAATAATAATGGTAAGGAATATAATGAATCACTATTCCCTGAAAATTTTACTCCAAAAAATTATATAGAATTAGGTGAAGAAATAAAGAATAAAATTCTTTTAACATTACAGTCAAAAGAGGATGGGGAATATTCAATAGATTCATTTTATGGAAGCTATGGCAATGCATATATTATTAAATATAAAAATAAATTGGATAATATTTTAAATGTTGTATCATATGAAACTATAGCAGAAGTTTATTTTTTGTATCCAACCTATCCGATAATGGTATTTTTAGAAAAATAATATATAAAATTCATTTTCTTTCGATTATAAAAAAAATAAGGCTTGGCCTTATTTTATTAAAACAGTATTTAATTCATTTTGTAAATCTAATCTATCTCTATCTAATACATATGAAAATTCATCAAGTATCAGCTTTAAAGCATCCTTCATCGCTGCCTCATCAGTCGCATGAAGCTTTCTTCCTTTTCCTTTTAAGCTCATTTGATGATTTTTTATTGATTTAATTAGCTTTAGATTTTCTCTTCTATTACCTTTTTTTACAATTTCTGAGAATTCTTTTTTTCTTTGATTATCATTATCTATCCAATAGGTATCTATAAATGGTATTTCATTAATTAATGTAGTTATTTCATCCTTGCTTAATAGAGGTAAAACTCTAGACATTATAAGCTCATTTGATGTTGGAATGGTTAATTCTGCCTTAGAGTCTGTTAGTGGTACTAAGACAAAATATTCGCCGACACTATCATTAAGCTTTATTTCAATTTTATCCTTAATTTTGCAAATACCATATGTAGTATAGATGATAATGTCATTGACTTGTGGCATACTATAACCTCCTATAAATTTAAAAAGTAACCTTCTATATAAATTATATCATAAATTGTCTAAAAATACAAAAACAAAAAAAAATTTCTATACTAATTTATTCAAATATTATATAATATTTCATAGATAAATTTATTAAAGGAATTCTAATATGATAGATAATTATAATGATTTTAAAAAATTTTTAAATAATCTTAATACTAGACCTAGATTACTTATTCATGCTTGTTGTGCTCCATGTTCTAGTCATACTTTATTATTGCTAAAGGATTATTTTGATATTTCTGTTTATTTTTCAAATGATAATATTTATCCTAGTGAAGAATTCTATAAAAGATTAGAAGAAATAAAAGATTTTACAAAAAAAATAGATAATAATATAAATGTAATTTTTGATTCTTATAATCCTAATGATTATGATAATATAATATTAGGTTATGAAAATTTAGGTGAAAGAAGCTATAGATGTTATAAATGCTACGAGTTGAGATTAGAAAAAACTGCTAAAAAAGCATTAGAATTAAATTATGATTATTTTACAACTACTTTATCTATTTCACCATATAAGGTAGAAAAATGGATTAATGAAATAGGCTATAAATTAGAAGAAAAATATAATATTAAATATTTATATTCTAATTTTAAAAAGGATGAAGGTTATAAGCATTCAATAGAATTATCTAAAGAATATTCCTTATATCGACAGGATTATTGTGGATGTAAATATTCCTTAGAGGAAAGGATATCACATGATAGAGCTAAAGAAGAAAACAAAAGTTAAAAGATTGAATTTAGATTATCATAAAAGATTAATTTTTGTTAGTGATATTCATGGAGATATTTCCTCATTAAAGGAAGGATTAGAAAAAATTAATTTTAATAAAGATGATTATTTATTTATTATTGGAGATATTATTGAAAAAGGAGATTTAGGGAAGAATCTAGAAACCTTAAGATATGTAATGGAGTTATCTAAGAATAATAATGTATTTCCTATGAGTGGAAATTGTGATGAGGTTTTTAGATTTATGCTACCTTTAGATCAAAAAGATAATTTATTAAAATATATTAATGAAAAGGATAGAAGTATCTTAAGAGATATAGCCTTAGAAAAGAATATTTCAATATCCTATGATATGGATGTAATAGCATTTAAGGAAATGATTGTTAATGATTATCCTGAATTTTATGAATTTATGGATTCCTTAGATGATTTAATTATTATTAATAATCAAATTGTATTGGTTCATGGAGGAATAGATGATATTGATAATATTCCAGAATATGCTTTACCCTTATTGAAATATGATAACTATTATGAGCTTGCAAAGCCTCAAAAATATATAACAATTGTAGGTCATTATCCTACTAGAAATTATCGAAAGGATATTTCTAATTGTAATCCTATTTTTGATTTTAGGAAAAAGATTATTTCTATAGATGGAGGTAATCATTTAGTAAAGGGAGGACAATTGAATTTTGTTATATTAGAATCACTTGCTTCTATGAGCTTTAGATATACTTATACAGATCATTATCCTAAATTTATTATGAATGAGGATGTTAATTATGATAAACCTTCTACCTTAATTAATTTAACTTATAATGATAATGAAATAGAAATATTAGATAAAGATCTAGATTATTATTATGTTAAGCATCTTAGAACAAATTTGAAAATGTGGGTTGATTCATCCTTTGTATATAAGGATGATAGAACTAATAAATATTATTCTTATGATGCTTCTAATCAATTTTTATCAGTTCATAAGGGAGATACTATTTCAATAGTAAAAAGGGCTAAGCCTTATAGTGTTATTAAAAAGGATGGTATTATTGGATTAATTGATACTGAATATATTGAGGTTAAAAATGATTTTTAATTATAAGGTATTTAAAAATTCTACTATTAGAGAGTTTTTAATGGGATTTCATTTAGCTAAATCAAAAATATATAATTTATTTTTAGAAAAAAAAGTATTAATTAATAATAATATTGCTTCTGATAAAGATCTAGTAATTAGTGGAGATATAATATCAATTATTCAGGATGAAGAAATAGATTATTTTCCTCTTAATAAAAAAATAGATATTATTTATGAGGATGATTATTTATTAATAATTAATAAGCCTAAAAATATCATTATTCATGATGATAAAAATAATACTAATTCTTTATCTAATATGGTAGCTAATTATTATAAAGAAAAGGGCTATAATATTAATGTAAGATTTTGTCACAGATTAGATTATGATACCACTGGATTAATTATTTATGCAAAGGATATTTTAATGCATTCTTATATTAATTATATTATTTCTACTCATGAGCTTAATAGATATTATTATGCTTTAGTAAGTGGAAAATTCACTACTAAGGAGGGTACTATTAATCTACCAATTGGTGATGATAGACATAATTCTAAAAGAAAAAGAGTATCAAAAACAGGAGTAGAGGCTATTACTAATTATAAGGTCATTAAACAATATAAGGATTATTCATTAGTATCATTATTATTAGAAACAGGAAGAACTCATCAAATTAGAGTACATATGGCATATATGAATCATCCTTTATTAGGTGATTTACTTTATGGTGGTTGTGATAAATATATTGATAGAGTAGCACTTCATTCCTATAGAGTTTATTTTTACCATTTAGCATTAAATAAGAATATAAATATTGAAATAGATATTAGTGATGATATGAGGCGATTATTGTGAAATTAAGATATAAAATAATAATTATAGTATTAGTATTATTTACTACTATTGGATTATTTTTATATTATTATATTCCTAGATTAATATATGAATATAATGAAAAATATGATTGTTATTTAGTGTCCTATGCTTTTGGAGATTTAGAAGAATATGTTATTCCTAATGTCTATAATAATAAGCCTGTATATGGTACTACAACTAGAGCATTTTATCAGCATAAAAATTTGAAAAGTATTAAATTTGAAGAACCATCAAATTTTAAATATGCTGGAAGGTTATCATTTTCTGAATGTGATAATTTAGAATATATTAATTTAGAATATATAGAAATAATTGAAAGAGGAGCTTTTTCTTATGATTATAAGCTAAATAATTTATGTATTAATGCAGAAATTATTGGTGGATCTAGTTTTTATAAATGTGAAGGATTAGTTAATGTAGAATTAAATAATACTTTAAGTATTGGTTCAATGGCATTTAGTAATACTAGTATTAAAAATATTTTAATTCCTGAATGTTGTATTGAAATTGGAGTTGATTGTTTTTATGATTGTAATTATATAGAAGAAGTAAATATTTATAATGAGACTTTAGAAAAGAATATATATTTATTAGATTATGATTATATAAAAATTATTAATTAGGAGAATTATATGAAGCCTATTTTGATTTTAATTGCAGGTGGTACTGCAAGTGGAAAAACAACAGTAGTAGATAAATTAAAAGCTCATTTTAGTGATGATGATATTTCTGTTGTAGCAATGGATAATTATTATAAAAGAAGAGATGATATATCACTTGAGGATAGAAAAAAGATTAATTATGATCATCCTGATGCGATTGACATGAAATTATTAAAAGAACATATTATATTATTACTAAATAATTGTGATGTTGCTTGTCCTATTTATGATTTCAAAAATCATAATAGAAGTAATTCTACTATTAATATTAAGCATTCTAGAGTAATTATTGTTGAAGGTATTTTAGCATTATATGATAGTGATATTAGAGAACTTGCTGATATTGAAATATTTGTAGAAAGTGAACCTGATATTAGATTTATTAGAAGATTAAAAAGAGATATTAGTGAGCGTGGAAGAGATGTTGATGATGTAATTAGTCAATATTTAGCTACTGTAAAGCCTATGTATGATTCATATGTAGCACCAACAAAAAGATTTGCTGATATTATTATTCCTAATGATACAAAGCATGATATGGCTATTGATATTTTAGCCACTAAAATTGAAAATATTATAAAATAATTCTTTAGGTATATTTTTATACCTATTTTTTTTATAAAAAAAGTACCTAAGATTTTATTTCTTAGGTACAAATTAATTATTTCATTTCTTTTACAAAAGCCTTATAAGCTAAATAAGCTTCATAGACATCAACCTTTGATACTACCTCGCATGGAGCATGCATTGATAGAACTGGAATACCAGCATCAATTACATTCATATTGTAATTTCCTAAAATGTAGGCGATAGTGCCTCCTCCACCTACATCAACCTTACCAAGCTCTGCAGTTTGATAGTAGATTTCATTTGAATCCATGATTTGTCTTATTTGAGCCATATATTCAGGAGAAGCATCATTACAGCCGCTCTTTCCTCTTGAACCTGTATATTTGTTAAATGTAATTCCACATCCTAAATGAGCTGCATTTTTATCCTCAAATACTTGTGGATATAATGGGTCTACACCTGCTGATACATCACTTGATAGCATTTTTGTATTTGTTAAGGCATGTCTTAGCTTTAAATCATTATAGCTTGTTTGTTTATTGATTAGCTCAGCTAATAAATTTTCAAACCATTTTGAATGAGCACCTGTTGCGCCAACAGAACCAATTTCTTCTTTATCTACTAACCAAGCACAAATTGTTCTATCACATACCTCACTATCTAGTATTGCTCTTAAAGAAGTATAAGCACAAACTCTATCATCATGACCATATCCCATAATCATAGATCTATCAAAGCCTAAATCTCTTGCTTTACCTTCTGGTACAATTTCAAGTTCACTTGAAACAAAATCTTCTTCCTCAATATTATAGATTTCCTTTAATAGCTTTAATACTACAGCCCTTACAGCATTCTTTTCAGTATCCTCAAGTGGCATATGTCCGATTGTTACATCTAAATCCTCACCCTCAATTACCTTATTACCTGGTTTACTGTTTTTATCTGCTGCAAGATGTGGTAATAAATCTGTAATACAGAATACTGGGTCTGAATCAGCCTCACCAATTGAGATGTTTACAGTTGTACCATCTTTCTTACATACAACACCATGTATTGCAAGTGGTCTTGTAACCCATTGATATTTAACAATACCACCATAGTAGTGGGTATCTAATAAAGCCATATCATTTTTTTCATATAATGGATTTTGCTTAATATCAATTCTAGGTGAATCAATATGAGCTCCTAATACATTAATACCATTTTCAATTGGTTCTTTACCAATAATAAAAGCACAAATGTTTTTACCCATATTAGTAGCATAAACCTTATCTCCAGCTTTTAATGTATCAAAGCTATTAATATCCTTATAGCCATTTTGTTCTAATAATTTAATAGAATATGAAACACATTCACGTTCTGTTTTACATAAAGAAATGAAATCTTTATATTCTTCATTGAATTGCATTAATTCATTTAAATTATTTCCAGAATATTTTTTCCATGCATTTTTTCCGTACATAATCTTACCTCCTAAATTCGAAAATATTATAGCATAATTTAATAAAATAATAAAGAGTAATACTTTTATATTTAATAGAATAAATTAAATTGGTGATTAATTTTGGCTAATATTATTTTTATTTTATTAATGATAATAGGAATAATTTATAGTGTTTTTACAAATAGATATGAGGATGTTAGTAATTCTATATTAAAAAGTCCTGTGAGTTCCTTTTATTTATTTATAGAGCTATATTCATTATTAATATTTTGGGGTGGTATATTAGAAATAATGAAGGATAATGGATTATTAAAAGCATTAAGTAAATTAATTATAAAAATAATTCATCCGTTATTTAAAAGATTAGATAAGGATTCCTTAGCCTTACAATATATTTCAATGAATATAATAGCTAATATGCTTTCAATGGGTAGTGCTGCTACTCCCTTTGGTCTTAAAGCAATGAAGGAATTACAAAATAATAGTATTAATAAAGAAGAAGCAACTCCTGAAATGATTACCTTTTTATTAATTAATACCTCAGGAGTATGCTTAATACCTACTACAATTATTGGCTTAAGAACCTCATTTAATAGTGCTAACCCTGTTGCGATAATACCACTTATGATAGTAATATCTCTTATTGTTACTAGTTGTGCAATTATACTAGATTTAGGAGTGAGAAAATTTGCAAGGAATTAGCTATTATATAATATTAGGATTTATTGTTATTACATTATTAGTTTCATTATTTAAAAAGCATAATGCATATGAATCATTTATTAAAGGAGCTAAGGAATCAATGAAAATGGGTATATCATTATTCCCTTATTTATTAATAATGATAGTATCAGTTGAAAGCTTTAAGGCTTCGAGGCTATTAAATGATTTATTTAAAGAATTACCTATTCCTGAGGATTTAATATTACAAGGTATTTTTAGACCAATATCTAGTCATGCCTCTTTATCACTTATGCTTCAAATTTTTAAAGAATATGGTGTGGATTCTAATGTTAGCTTCATTTCATCAATACTTCAGGGTGGTAATGATACTACTATTTATGTCATGAGCTTATATTTTGGAGTTTGTGGAATAAAAAAGACTCATCATGCTTATATAGTAGGAATAATATGCGATATTATTTGTTTTATTTTATGTGTTATTCTTTTTTTTATTTTAATTTAAATTTAATTTATAATTTTCAGACATTTAAATTTATATTGTAATTTTGCACTTTTTTTTGTATAATTTATCTTGTGGTGATTGTCGTGGATGATAATAAGGAAAGATTACAAAAGGTAATGGCAGCATGTGGTGTTGCAAGTAGAAGAAAATGTGAAGAGCTTATCTCAGCCAAAAGAGTAAAGGTTAATGGTAGTATTGTTACTGAATTAGGAACAAAGGTATCTAAAAAAGATATTATTGAGGTTGATGGTAAGTTGATATCTCGTCAAGAGCTTGTTTATTATGTGATGAATAAGCCTACTGGCTATTTGACTACGGTTAGTGATGATAGAGGAAGAAGAACTATTATGGATTTAATTGATCCAGAAACTAAAAAAACAAGAATTTTTCCAATTGGAAGGCTTGATTATGATACATCAGGGGTTTTACTACTAACAAATGATGGTGATTTATCATATAGATTAACTAGAAGTCAAAAAGAAGTAGCTAAAACCTATCAGGTTAGAGTTAATGGCATAATTGATCAAAATGCAGTTACTAAATTAATTAAGGGTATTATGATTGATGGTGTTATGACTAAAAGAGCTATAGTTGATGTTATTTCCTTTGATAAAAAAAATAATTCATCCTTAATTTCTATTTCTATTACTGAGGGTAGAAATCGACAAGTTAGGAAAATGTGTGAAGCTGTTGGCTTTGAGGTGAAAAAACTAAAAAGAGTCTCATTTGGTGGAATCACTCTTGAGGGCTTAGGAGTAGGTGAATATCGAGAGCTTAAGCCACATGAAATAAAAATACTATATAGTTTATAGAAATTGAGGATAGTGTTATGGATAATTTTGTAGTAGCAATTGATGGACCAGCTGGTAGTGGTAAATCTAGTATTTCTAAGGAAGTAGCTTTAAAGCTTGGATTTACTCACATTGATACTGGTGCTATGTATAGAGCGGTTACTTTAGAGGCTTTAAGACTTAAAATTGATATTTTTAATGAAGAAGAATATAAATTTTTAAATAATATAAATGTTAAATATGTTGATAATAAGATATTTTTAAATGATGAAGATGTTAGTAATCTAATTAGAAGTGAAGAGGTTACAAATTCAGTTTCTCAGGTATCAAAAATGCCTTCTGTAAGAAATAAAATGGTAGAGTTTCAAAGAGAATCTGCAAAACATGGTTTTGTAATTATGGATGGAAGAGATATTGGTACTGTAGTTGTTCCTGATGCAGGATTAAAGATTTTTTTAACTGCTAGTGCTAAGGAAAGAGCTAGAAGAAGATGTCTTGATAATGAAAAATTAGGAATCGAAGCTAATTATGAAGTAATTCTTGAAGAAATTAAGAAAAGAGATTATAAGGATTCTCATAGAGAAATAGCACCATTAAAAAAAGCAAGTGATGCAATCTTAGTTGATACAACTAATATGAGCTTTCAAGATGTATGTGATAAAATAATAAATTTAATTATAAAGAGGAAAAAAGAAATGGAAGAGAAAAATACAATGGAAAATTTTGAAATGAAGGTATTAAAGCCAAGAGATGTAGTAAAGGGTACTGTTGTCTCAATTAAGGATGATAAAACTGCTTATATTGGTATTGATGGCTGCTTTACAGAGGGTACAATTCATTTAGACCATTTTACAAAGGATTCAACTGTTGAATCATTTAAGGATGTTGTAAAGGTTGGAGATGTAATTGAAGCAGAGGTAATGAAGGTAAGTGAAGAAAGTATTTTCTTATCTAGATTAAATCTTTTAAAGGATGAAAACTTTAAAAAGCTTAATGAAAAAAAGGAAAATAAAGATAATATTGAAGTATTAGTTAAGAGTGCTGTAGCTGATAAGGGATATAATTGTCTTTACCAAGGTATTACATTATTTATGCCAAAGAGTCAAGCAACAGCTGAGGTTTTAGTTAATAAGACTGTTAAAGCTCGTATTATTGAGCTTGATGAGGCTAAGCATAGAGGTGTAATTTCAGCTAGAGTTATAGCCCAAGAGGAATTACAACATAATAGAGATAATGAATATGCTTCAATTAATGTTGATGATGTATTAACTGGTACTGTTGCAAGAGTTGAAAAATATGGAGCTATTGTTAAATTTAATTATGTTCAAGGGCTATTAAAGACTAATCAAGTTTCTCATAGCTTCATTGATATTAATAAAGAATTACATGTTGGTGATACTATAGAGGTTAAGGTTATTTCTAAGAATAATAATAAGCTTGAATTATCTAGAAAGGCTTTATTAAAGACTCCATTTAATTTATATATTGATGAGCATAAGGTTTCTGATAAGGTTTCAGGTAAGGTAGTTAATAAATTAGCCTTTGGTTTATTATTAGAATTAGCACCAGAGGTTAAGGGATTATTACATAATTCTGAATATTCTCATAATCCTAATGATAATTTCCAAGCATCAGTAAAAATTGGTGATATGGTAGAGGTAGCTATTATTGGAATTAATGAAGAAAAGGAAAAGATTTCTTTATCTAGAAAGGCTTTAATGGATAACCCTTGGGAAAGAGTTACTGCTAAGGTTGGAGATCTTTTAGATGTAAAGGTTAGCGAAGTTAAAGAATCTGGACTTGTTGTTGAGGCTTGTGGTGTTGATGGTTTTGTACCTTCAAGTGAAGCACTATTAGAGCGCAAGAATGATTTATCTAGCTATTATGCAGTAGGTGATGAAGCTAAAGCTTATGTTATTGAAGTAAATCCAAAGGAATGGAAGCTTAAATTATCTATTAAGAAATATTTAAATGAAGAAGAAAGAAAGAGCTTTGAAAAATATCTTAATGAAGAAGATGAGCCTACAACCTTAGGTGATGTTTTTAAGGATAGCTTAAAATAATTAAATATCTAATTTAGGTGGTGTATAGTATGTTACCAAAGGTAGCTATAGTAGGTAGACCTAATGTAGGAAAATCTACACTATTTAATCGTATCATTGGACAACGCCTATCAATTACAGATGATCAGCCAGGAGTAACAAGGGATAGAATCTATTCTAAGGCCTCCTGGCTTTCTAAGGAATTTTTTGTGATTGATACAGGAGGAATTGAGATTAGTAATGCTCCATTCCAAACTGAAATAAAAGCACAAGCAGAAATCGCTATGGAAGAAGCAGATGTGATTATTTTCGTAGTTGATTGTCGTAGTGGCGTTACAGATGATGATACCTTTATTGCAAAATTATTATATAAGACAAAAAAGCCTGTTATACTTGCTGTAAATAAGGTTGATGATCAAAAATTTAAAGAGAATGTTTATGAATTTTATGCATTAGGCTTTGGAGATCCTATTCCTTGTTCTAGTTCCCATGGTATAGGTGTTGGTAATTTATTAGATGAAGCAATCAATCATTTTCCAATTCAAAATGAAGAGGAAAAGGATGGTGCGATTAGATTCTGTTTAATTGGTAGACCTAATGTAGGAAAATCAAGTCTAACTAATACTCTATTAAACGATAATAGAGTAATTGTTTCTGATATTGCAGGTACTACAAGAGATACTATTGATACAAGATTTAAAGCTAATGGTAGAGAATATGTTGTTGTCGATACAGCAGGATTACGTAAACGTGGTAAAATATATGAGAATGTTGAAAAATATTCAGTAATCAGAAGTGTTGATGCGATAGGTAGAAGTGATGTTGTATTACTAGTATTAGATGCTTCAACTGGTATGATTGATCAGGATATGCATGTAGGTCAATATGTTGAGGAATATAATAAGCCTTGTATTATTGTTGTTAATAAATGGGATTTAATTGAAAAGGATTCTAAGACAATGAATGAATGGACAGAGGATATACGTAGTAATTTTAAATATTTATCCTACGCTCCAATTGTATTTTTATCAGCAAAGGAAAATAAGAGAGTACATACCTTATTTCCTGCAATAATAGAAGCTTATGAGGCATATCATCGTCGTATTCAAACCTCAACAATAAATGATGTTATTCAAGATGCGGTTATGATGTTCCCACCTAGTGAATTTAATGGTGGTAAAATTAAAATATATTATGCTTCTCAGGTTGGAGTAGAGCCTCCTACCTTCTCAATTTTTGTTAATGAGCCTAAATATTTACATTTCTCATATTATAGATATTTAGAAAATCAAATTAGAAAGAATTTTGATTTTTTCGCAACTCCTATAAAGCTTGAATTTAGAAAGAGGGATTAATTATGAATATATCGATAATTGGCGGTGGAGCTTGGGGTACAACTCTAGCACAGGCCTTATCAGATAATGGGAATGATGTTTTAATTCGTGATATCAATCCTAATTTTGTAAAAAAAATAAATGAGGAGCATCTACATCCATTTTTTGATGTAGTTATTCCTAAAAATATAAAAGCTACCTTAAATTTGAAGGATGCAGTAAGCTATTCTGATGTATTAATTTTATGTGTGCCTACAAAGGCTATGCGTAGTGTTTTACATGAAATTAATACAATAATAAATACTAAAAAGCTATTCGTAAATGTAAGTAAAGGTATTGAGCCTGAAACCTCATATCGTGTTAGTCAAATAGTAAATGATGAAATTAATGCTGAATATATTGATGGATATGTATGCTTATCAGGACCTTCTCATGCAGAGGAGTTAATATTACGTAAGGTTACCTTTTTAGTTGCTGCATCAGAATCAAAAGAAAAAAGAGAATATATTCAAAGAATTTTTTCAAATGATAAATATTTAAGAGTATATACATCTAATGATGTTATTGGCGTTGAAACAGGTGGCGCAATAAAAAATGCCATTGCGATAGTATCAGGAATAGCATCTGGTATGGGACTTGGAGAAAATGCAAGAGCAGGCTTAATTTCTCGTGGTATTAAGGAGATTGCGACAATTGTAGTTTCTTTAGGTGGTAAAATGGAAACTGCTTATGGCTTATCAGGTATAGGAGATTTAATTGTAACTGCATCTAGTATGAATTCTAGAAACTTTCAATGTGGCTTAAAAATTGGTAAAGGTGAATCTATTAAGGATGCAGAGGAATCTATTGTACAATCAGTAGAAGGAATAAGAGCAATAAAAGCAGGGTATGAAATAGGTATTAAATATAATATTGAATTACCTATTATCAATATGGCTTATTTAGTTGTAACAAATCAAATTGATGTAAAAGATGGTCTTCAAAAGCTTTTAGCTAGAGATTTAAAAGAAGAAAAATATTGCTAGTTGCAAAAATTGGGCTTTTGCATATTCTAAAATTGGAGGAATGTGTAATGGATTTAAGTTCAATTTTAAGCTTGCTTGAAAAAGCAAATATTAACACAAACGAGGTGCAGGATTTAATATACGAGGCATCTCGTTTAGATTTATCTAATGAAGATAATGTAAGAAGTCTTATTAGAAAAAGTGCTAAATTAGCTAATAAGGATATTTCTATTGAAAAAGAAAATCAAATAATATCTATATTAAAAGAGAAGGGAATATCATCTGATTTATTTAGCCTATTAAGATAATAATGGAGGAAACATGATAAATTTTAGAATTATTACAGATAGTAGTTCGGGTATATCTCAACAAGAAGCAAAAGAATTAGGAGTAATAGTACTACCACTTACCCTTTCATATAAGGGTCATGATTATAAGGATGGAATAGATATTTCTACAAATGATTTTTATAAACTATTTTTTGAGGAAGAAGAGAAATCATTAAATTTATTTAAAAAGCCTGAATTTCCTAAAACCTCTCAAGTAGCTCCAATTGATTTTCTCAATTGTTTTAAAGAAATCATTAATAATGGTGAAATTCCAGTAGTATTACCTATTTCCAGTGTATTAAGTGGTACCTATCAGTCAGCTTGTATCGCAAAATCTATGCTTGATAATGATAATGTTTATGTAGTTGATTCTAATTCTGCATTAGGCTCTGTAAAATTAATGATAGAATCCTTAGCTTCTAAGCAATTTGAAACAATTGAGGAATTGCTAAAAGAAATAGAATATATGAAATCACATTTAAATTTTTATGCAGTACCTGATACTTTAGAATTTTTATATAAGGGTGGTCGTTTATCTAAAACCTCAGCTCTAGTTGGAAATTTATTACAACTAAAGCCTATTATTCAATTAGATAAGACAGGTAAGCTTATACCTATTGAAAAGGTACGTGGCTTAAAACATGCTTATAAAAAAATTCATGATTTATTATTAGAATTTCCAATAGATAAAAATTATCCTTTTGGTTTAGGCTATTCAACAAAGGAAGAAAATGTCTTATCCCTTCGTTCAATAATTAGTGATACACTACCAAATGAAGTGAAACCACATCAAATCTCTGCAGTAGTTGGTGCTCATGTTGGACCTGGTGCAAGTGCGATTTTTTATATTTCAACTAAAGAAGTAGATAAATAATACTAAAACAATTCATGTTATTTGATGAAAAACTGTTTTGTTTTATAAACTTTTAGTTGAAGAAATAACATTAGATAATGAATTATGTGTAAAACATGGAATGAATAAGGTTACACCTGAGAGCATTTTAGAGTTGCAAGAGAATAATTATTCGAAATATATTGATTTGGTTGGATATTTAGGTGGATTAATTTGTACTGTAGCTGGAGTATCACCTGGTATTTCAATTATGGTATCTTCGGTTGGCTATGTAGCTAGTCTATTAAACAGTATTCCTGCTAATAAAAAAATACAATAATTAGCAATATGAAAGATATATGTGGTTATTATACAATACAGTTGAGTTTTGATACAACAAAAACTTGCTTTAAAAATGTTTAGCTTTGAAAGAATGGTATAATGAAGATATTCTTGTTGTATTTTTTGGATATAATTATGATATATTAGGATATAATGATAATTATTAAAGAGGAGAGAAAAATGCAAAAGGTTTATGGGAATCAATGTAAAATATTTTATATATTAGTAATAATTTTATTTAGTTTTTTCTTATCTTCTTGTAATAATGATAATTTTAGCCTTACGGATAAATTATTTAGTCGATATTTTAGAATGAGAAACAATTACGACGAACTACAAATAACTTCACTAGAGAAATATACGTATATAGAAGATATAACAAATGGTAACAATTCACATCAAACAGAATGGTCCATTTATAACATAAAATATACTAAATTTGAATCTAAAATCGACTATAATATGGTTTATATATATGAAAATAAATCTTTCTTTAATGCGAGTTCAATAAAAGATATTGATTTATGGAAAAATGATTTTCCTAAAACATATGAGCTATATAATGAAGTAGTGATTTATGGAAAATATAATGAATATAAAGAATTTAAAGAAGAAGAATGGAAAATATTATTTAGTTTTGAATTTGAAGTTTGATATTTGATAAAATATTTTATATATTTTTCTTAAAATAAAATGGATTTAACGCTTCCTATGCTATAATTAATGAGGAAGCTGGAATATCATATATTTTATCTAGTTTTATTTTTCTAGGATTAAATGAATTGAATAATTCTTTTAATATTGGATTATCCATTATTAATCCATATTCAAGCTTTTGGTTTTATATTGTATTTTTAGGAATGATTGTATTTTACAGTCTAACAATTATGTTGAATGTTGTATCAAAGCTTTTTCATAATATATCATCCTTACTAAAATAATAGATTTATATTTATAATTTAAGATATTAATATTTTAATTGATAAATATAGATAAAAATATCATTAAGTGCTATAATATAGCGAAATCGTTGTTTATTTGGCGAGGTGAGGAGAAAATGAAATTATTAGATTCATTGAAATATTTATTCATAAATAAAGATGAACGAGGAATAAAAGAAGAAATAATTTCAATTAAATGTAAAGCAGCATTAGTTTTTGTTCTTTTCACCACAATTATTGCCTTTTTAACAACATTTTTTGTTATAAATTTTTCAAATAAAACTAATTCGTTTTCTGATGATGTAGCAATAAAAAGAATTAATAATTCATCAACAGAAATAAATAGATTTATTTCAATATCAATTGCTTCATATGAAAAACAATTATCTTATTTGGAAACTATATTAAATAATAAAACTCCAACTATGTCGGATAAAAAAATAATATCTGATTTTCTTGATAATTCTAAATTTGATAAAATTGGTTATATAAAAGAATATGGTTATGATTTTTTTGAGAATACTTCTTCAAATTCAATTGTAGATTTTGAAGCTAGTAAGTTAACATTTGATCTATCCTTAGATGATAAATATATCTATTTTTGTTATAAATGTGATTCCTTAGGAAATGATATTTTAGGAATTGTAGGGGCAGTAGATAAGATAGAATTATCAAAATTATTCAGCTCAAAAATTTATAATTCTTCTGCATCAATATTATTAATTAATAAAGATTGTAATATTCTTACATTAGCTAGTAAAAATTATTCTAATATATTTAATACTAATATTATTGATGATTTTAAAAACTTTTTTTCTTCAAATTTTGATGAGAAAGAATATTTAAAAGTTTTAAACTCTAATGAAAATAATGTTATTGAATTTAGTAATGATTCAGAGTGTTTTGATATATATACCTCTAATATAGTTAATTATGAGGATATTGACTATTCAGATATTGGATTAAAGCTTGTTGTTATGGTACCTAAAGAGGAACTAGTATACCAAATAGAGGGTGTAACAAATTTAGCTAATACTACTACTATTATTGCGATATCTATCTTATTCTTAGTTAGTTTATTTAGTACTATTATTTTTGTTTTATTAACAATAAGAACTAAGAAAATGAAAGCCTATGATGATAAAACAGGAATGCTTACTATAGGGCAATTTAAGCATGATTCTTATGCATTACTAAAAAGAACAAAAAAGGAATATGCATTTTGTTATATTAATATAATTAATTTTAAGATTATTAATCAGCTTCATGGAGTTTCTTTTGCTGATAAATTAATAAAATATATTTCAAATGAAATAGATTTATTTTTTAAAGATAAAGGAATATATAGTTATTTTGGCAATGATCATTTTGAATTATGTATTGAATATGAAAATGATGATAAGCTAAAAAATATATTAATTGATTTTACTAATATAATTAATACAAAATATGAAATAAATCAAAATAATCCTTTGCTCTCAATAGGAATAAAGACCTCTAAATATACTGAAGGAAAAAATGCCATTGAGGATGATATTTTCCGTTCAAAATTTGCTGAAGAAATGCTTAAAGAGGATTATCATAATTCTTATATTTCCTTTTATGATGAAAAAATGTATCAGCTAGAAAAGGAAAATGCTGAGTATTTAGCAGCAGCCCCTAAGGCATTACTTGATCATGAATTTATGGTTTATTATCAGTTGAAAAAGAATATTTATAATGATATATGGTGTGGAGCTGAAGCTTTAGTAAGATGGAATAAGGGTGGTAGTGGTTTAGTTTCACCTGCAAAATTTATTAGATTATTTGAAGAAGAAGGCTTTATTATTGAATTAGATTTATATGTTTTCGAAGAGGTTTGTAAAACCTTAAGAAAAGTAATTGATAATAATGATAAAATAGTGCCAATTTCAATTAATTTAAGTAAAAAGCATTTTGCAAATGCAGATTTTATAAATTCATATATTTTTATTATTGAAAAATATAAAATTCCTCATAAATATATTGAATTTGAAATAACAGAAGGTTTAATTGTTGAAAATGTTACAAATTTCGTTAATTTTATTTCTAATATTCATTCACAAGGATTTTTATGCTCAATGGATGATTTTGGTAGTGGGTATAGTTCCTTAAATGTAATTAGAGAGCTAGATTTCGATGTTATTAAAATTGATAGTAGATTCTTTAGAGGTACAAAAGGCTTTGATAATGAAAGTCAAATAATAGTAGCTTCAATAATTGAATTATGTCATAAGCTTGGTAAAAAGGTTGTTGCAGAAGGAATTGAGGTAGAAGAACAGGTTAAATTCCTTAAGGATAATAATTGTGATATCATTCAAGGCTATTATTATTCTAAACCAGAACCATGGGATAATTGTAAGGAAAAGCTTAATAGCTAGTTATATTAACTTTTAAAATAATATGTAAAATAATTATCTTGATTTTATAACTAATGCTATAGTATAATAATTCTGTAAATAAATAAGACAGTTCGTAACCATCCTGTCTATAAATAAAACTAAGGAAAGGAAAAAAATAAGGGGGTTACTATGTACCCTCTTTTTATTTTTTGGTATCAAAAAATGAAGAAAATTAATATTAAATTTATAGCAGAGTCTGCTATAATTGCAGCATTATACGCTGCATTAACCTGGTTATTTGCACCAATAAGTTATGGATCAATTCAATTTAGAATATCTGAAATATTAGTATTATTGGTAGTATTTAATCCTAAATATGCTATAGCATTAATTATTGGATGCTTTATTGCAAATACTACATCTAGTCTTGGCTGGTATGATTTAGTATTTGGTACTATTGCCACAACACTTGCAGTTATACCAATGGCATTTATTAAAAAAATGCCCCTAGCAGCAATATTTCCAGTAATAAGTAATGCTATTATTGTTTCTATTGAATTAGGGCTTGCCTTTGATATGTGGGGAGGATTATTTTTTTATAATGTAGCTACTGTCGGATTTGGTGAATTAGTTACATTATATTTATTAGGAATTCCAGTAATGTATGGTATAGCAAAAAATGAATATCTAGTGGAAGTTATGGAATTAGATGTATCGCATATTGCTAGCTATAAGTTTATTACACTTAAAAATATGATTATTGTTTCTCTTGGTGTATTAGGATGTATACTATTTGTTGCTTATCCATTTTATTGTGAAAATATAGAAGAGGAAGTTGTTAATTATTCAGCCATGTCTATTCTTATGAATAATCCTTTTGTCATAATTTTTGCAATAGGTTCAATTTGTTATGGATTATCTGTTTTGATTAATAATAGATTTTTAAAACTATTATGTATGATTATATCTTCAATAGCTATTCTAGTAACATATATTTTCACAGGAATTTACAATAATCAATGCTTCTCATATTCATATTATTATGGATATATCTTATTTATTCTTTTATTAGTAATTTCTTCAATAATTATTTTTATTAAGGATAATAAAAAAATAGAAGAATAATTCTTTGATAAAATTTTGTTATTAGTTTTATCAATATTAAAAAATAGTTTACAAACATGTAATATTGTGATAGAATTTAAACAATAAAAAGTTAGAGGTAGCAATGCAAATGAGTAAAATGGGAAGAAGGCATTCAGTGAACCATTTGAAAGGTAATCATTGCCGAATAGTAGTGGTAGGCATATCACTATTATGGTAATATGGGAAATACCTATATTACTCCTACATTTTTATGTAGAGGCGCTAATTTAAGGATTTAAGAGCACCTCATGTGCTCTTTTTTTTAGGAGGTAATTATGGATATTGATTATTTAAAATTAAAGGAAAAATATAATACACCACTTTATGTATATGATAAAAGTGTTATTAATGATAAAATTCATAAATTAAAGGACAATTTTAAATCAAATTTATATAAAACTGAAATTATATATGCCTCAAAGGCTTTTTCAGTTAAAGAAATGTTAAGAGTAATTATGGATAAGGGCTTATCATTAGATACTGTATCTATAGGAGAAATCTATACTGCAATTAATGTTGGTTTTGATTTAAATAAGATATATTTTCATGGTAATAATAAAAGCTATGATGATTTAGTATTTGCATTAAATAATAATGTTGGTACTATTGTAGTTGATAACTACATGGAGTTATTATTATTAGATGAGGTTGCAAAAAGCTTAAATAAGGTTCAAAAAATTATGATTAGACTTAATTTAGGAATTGAGGCTCATACTCATAAATATATTGTAACCTCTCATGTGGATTCTAAATTTGGAGTTTTATATAATAGTGATGATTATAAAAATATGATTAATTTTATTAATAATTCTAATAATATTAAGCTTATTGGATTTCATTCTCATATTGGTTCTCAAATATTTGAACTTGATGCTTATAAAGCTGAAATTGAAAAGCTTATCAGAATTTCTAAAGAATTTAGTTATCCATTAGAATTAAATTTAGGTGGTGGCTTTGGTGCTTTTTATACTAATGAAGATAAGCCTATTCCACTAGATGAGGTTGCTAAATTTTTAGTTAAGACTACTGATGAAGTATTGAATAAAGAAAATGCTAAAATAGCTAAACTACTTATAGAACCAGGAAGAAGTATCGTTGCTGAGGCTGGAACAACTTTATATACAATAGGCGTTATAAAGAAAACTCCAAATAAGGAATATTATTTTATTGATGGTGGTATGACTGATAATATTAGACCAGCATTATATCAAGCTAAATATGATGCTTTTATTGTTGGTAAGGAAAATGATGAAAGAAGTCATACTGTTACTATTGCGGGAAAATGTTGTGAAAGTGGTGATTTAATAATTGAAGATTATAAATTACCTCCTGCTACAAGTGGAGATTTATTAGTTACTAAAACTACAGGTGCTTATGGGTATGCTATGAGCAGTAATTATAATAAGGCATTAACTCCTGCAGTTGTATTTGTTGATGAAGATAATGATTATTTAGTAGTAAAAAGACAAAGCTTAAAGGAGCTAATCGAAAGGGAGATTTAGTATGAGAGTCGTTAAAATGCATGGCTGTGGCAATGACTTTTGTGTTATTCCTTATGAACCCAATAAGGACTATAAAGAATTAGCAATAAAAATGTGTAACCGTAAAACTGGTATTGGTGCTGATGGAATGATTGTAGTTAAAAATGAACCACTTGAGATGCTATTTTATAATCAAGATGGTTCTATGGCACCTATGTGTGGTAATGGTATTAGATGCTTTAGTAAATATTGTTATGAAAATAAATTATTTAGAGGTAAGATATTTGAATGCTTAACTGGAGCAGGTAAGTTATCACTTCAGGTGACAAGTGATGATCCATTTATGGTTAAGGTTAATATGGGTAAACCTAATTTTCAAAATTCAATGATATATGCTTCTGATTCTATGAGCTGTTTTAATAGAGTAATTAGTATAAATGATTTAGATATAGTAACCTATTCATTTTTTATGGGTACTATACATACTGTAATATTTGTTGATTCTTTTCTTGATTTAGTTTTGAAATATGCTGATGATATTTGTAATCATAAGCTATTTTCTAGAAAAACTAATGTTAATTTTGTAAAAATAATTGATAAATCTACAATTGAGGTTAAAACCTATGAACGTGGAGTTGGTTGGACTTTAGCTTGTGGTACTGGATGTTGTGCCTCAGTTGTTGCAGCATCTAAATTAGGGTTAACTAAGAAAAATGTTAAGGTTATTTTAGAGTTAGGATATTTAAATATTGAAATTGATAAAAAAGATAATGTTTTTATGACTGGACCTGCAGTTACAGTCTTTACATGTGATTATAAGGAGGATTAATATGCTAAAAGGAAGTATTGTAGCACTTGTTACACCATTTAATAGTGATGGAAGTGTTAATTATGAAAAATTTAGAGAATTATTTGAATTTCATATTAGTAATGGTACTAATGGTATTTGTATTTTAGGAACAACAGGAGAAGCTTCTACCTTATCATTTGAGGAAGAAGAAAAAATTGTTGAATTTGCAGTTAAGGTAGTTAATAAAAGAGTACCATTAATTGTAGGAAGTGGTTCTAATGAAACAGAAAAGGCATTAAAAATGAGTGTTAAATATTCATTAATGGGTGCTGATTATGTATTAGTAATTACTCCATATTATAATAAAACAAATGAATCTGGATTAATTAAGCATTTTACAATGATTGCTGATAATGCTAAATGCCCTGTAATTATGTATAATGTACCATCTAGAACTGGTATGAGTATTTCTATTCATGCGATTGAGGTTTTATCTAAACATCCTAATATTTGGGGAATTAAGGAAGCTTCTGGTAATATTAGCTATTCTATGAAGGTGGCTAAATATTTAGGAGATGATTTCCATATGCTATCTGGAAATGATGATATTATTGTACCTATGATGTCTATTGGAGCAGTAGGAGTTATTTCTGTTTTAGCTAATTCTCATCCTAAGGAAACTAGTGAAATTTGTAGACTTATGAGTATGGGTAAATATAATGAAGCTAATCTATTACAATTAAAGCTTCTTAATTATATAAATGATTTATTTATTGAGGTAAATCCTATTCCTATTAAAGAGGCTATGAATTATATGGGCTTTAATGTTGGTGGTTATAGAATGCCTCTTGATTATATGAGTGATAGTAATAAAAAGATTTTATGTGCCGAGATTGATAGATTAAAGGAGATATTATAATGAAGGCTTGTGTTGTTGGCTATGGAGCTATGGGAAAGATTTTATCAGATATGCTTAAGGATAAATTAGCATGTAATGTTTCTATTGAATTACCATATAAAACATTATTTGATCCAAAAGAGAAATTTGATGTTATTATTGATTTTTCAAATCCTAAAAATTTAGATATGATTATTGATTATGTTAGTCAAACTCATAAGCCTGTTATTTTAGCTACTACTGGATATTCTAATAGTGATTTAGAAAAAATTAAGGAATTAAGTAAAATAGCTCCTGTATTACAAAGTGCTAATTTCTCTTTAGGAGTAATTTTACTTAATAGATTAGTTAAGGAAATATCTCCAATTTTAAGGGATAGCTTTGATATTGAAATTGTTGAGGCACATCATCATAATAAGGTTGATTCACCATCTGGTACTGCTAAAATGCTTCTTAATTCAGCATTAGGAGAAAATAATTACCCTAAATATGGAAGAGAAGGATATTCTTTAAGAGATCCAAAAGAAATTGGAGTCCACTCTATTAGAGGTGGTTCTATAGTTGGAGAACATGAAGTATTATATTGTGGTGAAGATGAGGTATTATCACTTAAGCATACTGCTCAGTCTAAAAAAATATTTGCAGTGGGAGCTATTAAGGCAGCTGAATGGATCATTGATAAGGGCTATGGCTTATATGATATGGAAGATGTTTTATTTGGAAATTAATAAATATTTGGGATAAAATAGATTATTTGGAGATAAAAAATGGATGCAAATGAAATTATAAATATGATAGCTACTTCTAAAAAGAAAACTCCAGTGAAATGCTATATTAAGGCAAGCTGTGAGCTTAATTTTAGGAATCTAAAGGTATTCGGTAATAAGGATTTATATATTGTATTTGGAGAGTATGATGATTTAATTAGCCAAATAGAAGAATATAAATATAATATTATTGATATTTTGATTGAATCAGATAGAAGAAATTCTGCTATTCCTTTACTGGATACAAAAAATATTAAAGCTCGTATAGAACCCGGTGCAATTATTCGTGATATGGTTGAAATTGGAGATAATGCTGTAATAATGATGGGAGCAATTATAAATATTGGTGCTCAAATTGGTGAAGGTAGTATGATTGATATGGGTGCTGTACTTGGTGGAAGAGCTATTGTCGGTAAAAATTGTCATATTGGTGCTGGTACAGTACTTGCTGGAGTAGTTGAACCTGCAAGTGCTAAGCCTGTAGTTATTTGTGATAATGTATTAATTGGAGCAAATGCGGTTGTTATTGAAGGAGTAAGAATTGGAGCTAATTCAGTTGTAGCTGCAGGAGCTGTTGTTGTTGAGGATGTACCTGAGGGTGTTGTTGTTGCAGGAGTTCCTGCAAGAATTATTAAGAAAAAGGATGATAAGACTAGTATGAAAACAGCTCTTATTGATTCTTTAAGGACATTGTAACAGTCAAGTTATAGTTTTATGCATTAAATAATATGTAGAATAAGGATTGTTTCTTTATTTTATTGATTAAATATTCTGATGGTCGTATAATTTAATCATCGTAAGGAGAGAAATTATGAAAAAATATAATGTAGGTATTTTAGGCGCTACAGGTGCAGTTGGAAGAGAAATGCTTAATGTTTTAAAGGAAAGAAATTTTCCTATTAATGAATTAAAGCTTTTTGCAAGCTCTAGAAGTGCTGGAAAGAAAATAGAATTTGATGGTAAGGAATATACTATTATTGAGGCTAAGCATGGAGCTTTTAGTAATATTGATATTATGCTTGGTGCAGCATCAAATCCTGTAGCTATAGAATTTAAGGATGAAATAGTTTCATCAGGTGCGGTTTTTATTGATAATTCAAGTGCCTTTAGAATGGATGAGGAGGTACCATTAGTTGTACCTGAAATAAATGGTGATGATGTATTTAAGCATAAGGGCGTTATTGCAAATCCTAATTGCTCAACTATAATTTCTTTAGTAGCTATTAATGCAATTAATAAGCTATCTAAAATTAAAGCTATTTATGCTTCAACTTATCAAGCAACATCAGGTGCTGGTGCTGAAGGTCCTGTTGAATTAAGAAAGCAAGAGGAAGCTTTATTAAATAATAAAGAAATTACTAGTAAGGTATTTCAATATCAAATTGCTGAAAATGTAATTCCTCAAATTGGTTCATTTTTAAGTGATGGCTATACTAAAGAAGAAATGAAGATGCAAAATGAAGGAAGAAAAATTATGCATCTACCTGAGTTACTTGTAACTTGTACCTGTGTTAGAGTACCTGTTGTGAGATCTCATTCAATTTCATTAAATGTAATTACTGAAGATAAGCTCTCATTAGATGAGGTACGTAAGGCTATAGAAGTATCTAAGGGTGTTAAATTATATGATGATTTAGATAAGCTTTTATATCCTATGCCAATAGTAACCTCTTCACAAGATTTAGTTTATGTAGGAAGAATTAGAAGAGATTTAATTAATGAGAATGGTATTACCTTATGGTGTTGTGGAGATCAAGTACGTAAGGGTGCTGCGACAAATGCAGTTCAAATTGCGATGAAGCTAATTGGACTTGAGGAATAATAGGAGGAGTTATGCTAGTTGTGACAAAGTTTGGTGGTTCAAGTTTATCTTGTGCTACCCAGTTTGAAAAGGTAAAAAATATTGTATTATCTGATCCAAAGAGAAAAATTGTTGTAGTTTCTGCATTAGGAAAAAGAAATTCATCAGATACTAAAATAACTGATTTATTATATATTCTTCATGCCCATTTAAAATATTCTGTTCCTTATCAGGATATTTGGGAAATGATTGAATCTAGATTTCTTGGTGTTCGTGATGAATTGGGTATTGATTATCCAATTGATGAGGATTTAAATAAGCTTCATAATGAATTAAATAAAAATATTAGTCAGGATTATTTAGTATCTAGAGGAGAATATCTTACAGCTAAGCTTATGAGTAATTATTTAGGCTATAGCTTCTGTGATGCAAAGGATTTATTAAAATACAATTATGATGGCCTATTAGATGAGGATGAAACTGAAAAAAATGTTAAATATGCTTTCTCTTTACATGGGTCTATAGTAGTACCAGGCTTTTATGGAAGCTATCCTAATGGTTCTGTTAGATTATTATCTAGAGGTGGATCAGATGTTACTGGTTCTATTTTAGCAAAATGCTTAAATGCTTCATTATATGAAAACTGGACTGATGTTTCAGGAATTTTAGCTGCTGACCCTAGAATTGTTGAAAATCCAAAAGCAATAAAAGAAATCACTTATGCTGAATTAAGAGAGCTTTCTTATATGGGAGCATCAGTTTTACATGAAGAAACTGTATTTCCAGTTCAATCATTAAATATTCCTATCAATTTAAAGAATACTAATGACCCTTTAAATCCAGGAACCATAATTAAAAATGAATCTAATGATACAAGTGATTTAATCACTGGTATTGCAGGAAGAAAGGATTTTGTTTCTTTTGATATTTCAAAGGATCATATGTCAGGAGAAGTAGGCTTTTTAAGAAAGGCATTATCAATATTTGAAAAATATAATGTTTCTATTGAGCATGTGCCATCAGGAATTGACTCATTTTCTGTAGTTGTACCATTAGATTCAGTTGAAAAGTGTCAATATGAATTAGTTACAGAATTAAAACGTGAGTTGGGTGCTGATGTTACAATGGATACTAATATCGCTCTTGTTGCGGTAGTAGGTCGTAATATGGCTAAACGTAGTGGTGTTTGTGGTACAATATTCCAAAATTTAGGTAAAGAAAATATTAATGTTAGACTATTAGCTCAAGGTCCTTCTGAATTAAACATTATAATTGGTGTAGCTCGTGAGGATTATGAAAAAACAATAAAAACTTTATATAAAGGATTAATTGCATAATTAATGGATGTAAAAGAAATAAGAAATTCCCTACATCAAATACCTGAATTGGGAAGAAAAGAATATAAAACAAAAGAATATATTATTAATTTAGCTAAAAATCTAAATTGTAAAATATATGAAGTTACAAATACCGGAATAGTATTATTTTTTAATGCTAATAAAAATGATACAATCTGTTTTAGAAGTGATATGGATGCCTTACCAATATTAGAAAAAAATGAGGTTTCCTATAAATCAAAAAATATAGGTGTTATGCATGCTTGTGGTCATGATGGTCATATGGCAATGCTACTTTCATATGCAATTTGGGCTTCTAATAATTTAGATAAGCTAAAGCATAATATTGTGTGTTTATTTCAACCCTCAGAAGAAGATAATGCTGGAGCAAATGATATTATAAAATCAAATATACTAGATAAGCTTAAGGTTACAAAAATCTTTGGATTTCATATTTGGCCAAAATTAGAAGAAAATAAAATATTTTCTATGCCAAGAGGTATGCTTGCATCAAGTGGTGAAGTTACAATTAATATAAATGGAAAATCATATCATGCAGCTAATCGTAAAACTGATGATGATGCAATAATGAAGGCCTTTAACATAATTACTAAGTTTTATGATTATTGTAATAAAATAAAAGAACCTCATTTGATTAATTTTGGAAAAATTAATGCAGGTAGCGCAAGAAACATTGTGCCAGGTTCGGCATATATTGAGGCTACTTTAAGAGCATTTTCTGATGATATATTTAATATGATGGCCAATGAGCTTAAAAGATTATGTGAAATAAATCAAGATGATAATTATGAAATAGAATTAATTATAAACTGTAATTATCCAAGTGTTATTAATGATGAGGAATTATTTTTAAAATATCAAAATATTCTTAATATAAATAAATTAGATAAACCATTTTTACAAGCAGAAGATTTTGGCTGCTATACTAGAAAATATAAAGCATTATTTATGCTATTAGGGTGTGGTAATACTAATTTATTACATACTGATAATTTTGATTTTAATAGTGAGATACTTCAAACTGGAGTAGAGACATATAAAAAAATATCATGTTTAGAATGATCGTATTAATTACGGTCATTTTTTAATGAAAAAAATGCTAGCAAAACTGCTAGCAAATAATATTATTCTTTTTCAGAAACCATTTCTTGAAATTTAAGCATATCCTCATAAAATTCAAATCTTGCAATATAAAATTCATTACCCATAGCTCCAGAAAGAACATCACTCATTCTTTCATGCATTTGAATAAATGGATAAGCTTTTTTAATTTCATCATATGAATATTTGTATTTTAATCTATCTCTTCTTCCAAAATATATACAATAATATTTAGGATGATTCATATCAACATTAACAATTTTATCATATAAAATGACATCAGCATAAATTTGATATGTATCAACAGAATGAGCAAAATTAATCATATCAGGTGCATATCCTCCAGGTGGTCTCATATTAACCTCTAAGGCTACGATATCACCTATTTTACCAAGTCCTGGTTTAGCTTTTGTAAGCTTAAAGAATTCTAAATGGAAATATCTAGATTTTATATTAAAGGCTTTTATTACTCTAGAACCTATATCATATAAATCATTTGGAACCTCTTTATTAACATAATAAGATACCTCTAAATTTTCATTTACAATATCCATAATTGAAGGTGGGAAGACCTCATTATCGCAAAATACTACATTACTATGAGAATCACAAATTCCATCAAATGAAATAATATTACCTTCAATATACTCTTCCATAATATAAGGTACTTGAATGCCCTTATTATAAAAAGCCACTAATTCTTCTTTAGAATTAACTCTATAGGTAGCCTGAGCACCTACACCAACATTTGGTTTAACTATTACAGGATATCCTACAGTTTCAATAAATTTTAAATCCTCTTCAATATTAGTACAGAATTTATATCTTGCAACAGGAACACCTGCTTTTATATAAAATTCCTTCATATTACTTTTAGAAGTAAAGGATACTACATCATCAAGCTTAGCACCAGGAATATTAAAGTCAGTCCTTAATCTAGCATCTTGTCTTAGCCAATATTCATTATTCGACTCTAATACATCAATTTTACCATATCTAAAAGCAAAATAAGCTACAGCTCTATAAACTTCGTCATAATTTTCAAGTGAATTGACTCTATAATATTCATTTAATGAGTTTTTAACCTTATCATCTAGTTCATTATAGGGTGTATCACCAATACCTAAAACATTAATTTTATTTCTTTTTAAGCGATCACAAAAATTATAATAATTTTTTGGGAAGGCTGGAGATATAAAGATAAAATTCATAATATAACCCCCTTATAAGTTTATGATGTAATTATAGCATAATAATTAAAAAAAAGCTTACTAAAACGTATTTATTGTCAAAAAAAAACTAAATTATTTTAAAAATTGTTATTGTTAAGGTTATTAATAATATTGTATAATATAAGAAATATGTTTTATTCGAGGAGGAATAATTATGTTTAAGAAGAAAAAGAATACTAATGAAACAGTAGAAATAGAAAAAAATCTAGATAAAAAAGAGATTGAAGATACTAATTCTTCTTTAAAAGAAGACAAGGTAATTGAAGATACTAAAGAAGATAAAGTGATTGAAGATTCTAAAAAGAAAAAAGAAAAGGTATATAAAACAAAGACTCCAATTAGTGAAACAAAGGTTGGGAAAACCTTTAATTTACATAAATTCATTATTAAAATTATCGCAACAATAATACTAATTGTCTTTGCAATTTTATTATTTATATATCAGGATGCTGCCATCTTTGCAGTACTATTAATTACGGGTGGTACATCATTATTTGGAGCTTTAATAAGAGTTTTCTTTGTGTTTAGAAAGGATAAAACTAAGGGTACCAAAATTATTTCTGCAATAGAACTATCTATACATGGATTATTTGGAGCATTTTTAGTTATTGGAGCTTTCTTATATAAAAATGCTGTTTCAACAGCTGATTTTATTAATGCCTCTAGCGCTATAGGCTTTGATAAGAATACCTATTTAAAGGAGCATAATTACTTAGCTTATTTCGTTCAATGCTATTATCCATATTTCTTAGCTGGTATTTTATATATTCGCGGTGTTGCCTATTTCTTCCATACAGTACTTGGTAAGGTTAAAACTCATACATTTACTTTCTGGCTACATATTTTTGCTTTAACCTTAGCAGTAGTTATTGCTGCACTTGCCTCACAAATTGATACTTCAAAAATTGTTATAACTTTAGGAGTAATTGCATGTATTTGTGCGTTAGTTATTGGTGGAGAAGCAGTAGTAGGTTATATTAATTTTAATAATAATAAAAAGGCAATAAAATCAAAAGAAAAAGAAGATGAAGAATCTCTTGGAGATATTGATACTAATATTCTTCCTAAAAATGAATCCTCATCAGATTCATTAGTTGTTTAAAATGGGAAACTCTTCCATTTTTCTTTTTATGTAAAAAAATATTCATTTTAAATGAAATTTTCTTTACAAAATTGAAGTTTATGCTATAATTGATTTGATTGCTGCAAGTAAGGAATTTTAGATAGAAAACAGTATTATTAAGAATTATAGGAGGAACAGACATAATTCCTGAAATATCTATGTCTGAGTAAAAACATGGTAGTTGATAAGTTAGAACAAAGTCGTGTTAAATTTACATTTGACGTGACTCCTGAGGAATTTGAAAAAGCTTTAGATAAAGCATTTCTAGTTAAGAATGCTAAGGTTTCAATTAAAGGATTTAGAGCAGGTAAGGCCCCTAGATCAGTTTATGAAAAAAATTATGGTGTTGAATCATTATATGATGAAGCATTAGATGCTATTTTTAATGAAAAGGTTAAAGAAGCTTTAAGCGATGAAGAATTAGCTAAAAAGTTTATTGGTAGATTTGAACCATCTATTGAATCTCAAATTGAACGTGGAAAAGAATTCAAGGTTTCATTAACTATTGATGTATTCCCTGAATTTGAATTACCTCAATATAAGGGTATAGAAGTGAAAAAACAAAACCTTGAGGTTACTGATGAAGAGGTTGATGCTTCAATTAAGACTTTAGTATCTAAAGATATTAAGAAAGAAGTTAAGGAAGATGGCGTAATTGAAAATGGAAATTATGCTACATTTGATTTTGTAGGTACTGTTGATGGTGTTGAGTTCCCTGGTGGAAAAGCAGAAGGATATGAGCTTCAAATTGGTTCTGGTCAATTTATTCCTGGTTTTGAGGAACAAATGGTTGGAATGAAAAAAGATGAAGTTAAGGATATTACAGTAACTTTCCCAGAAAATTATCAAGAGAAAACATTAGCGGGTAAAGAAGCAGTATTTAAGGTAACTATTCATGAGGTTAATGTTGAGGTTTTACCTGAATTCACTGATGAGTATGTAAAGAGCTTAAATGTTGAAAACGTAAATAATCTTGATGAATTAAAGTCATTCAAAAGAGGCGAGTTAGCTGAAAAGAAGGCTGTTAGTGAAAAAGATCGTCAATTCAATGATATTGTTAATACAATATTAGAATCAGCAAATGTTGATATGCCTAAAACAATGATCGATGAGCGTGTTGATGAGATAAGAAATCAATATTATAACCAAGCTAAGATGTATAATATTCCATTTGATACTTTCTTATCATTAATGAATGTTTCTAAAGAAGTATTTGAAGAAGAAACTTATAAACAAGGTAAGAATCAAGCATTATTCTCATTACTAGCTGGAAAGATTATTGAAGTTGAAAAGCTTAATCCAACTGAAGAAGCTATTAAAGCTAAGGCAGAAGAGGATGCTAAGAATAGTGGTTCTACAGTTGAAAATTTATTAAAGACTAATTCTATGAGATACTATAATGAATTAGCATATAATGCATTAGTTGATTTATTATTAGCTAATGCTAAAAATGTTGATTAATCCTTAAATTTAAATGAGACAAAAGCCAGTTTATTGACTGGCTTTATTTTTAAATTATGTTAAAATGTGTATTTTTAGCAAACTACTTGCAAAAGTGCCAAAAATAATGTATATTATTAGTGTCGACAAAAAATAGTCGAGGAAAGGAAGGTATATTATGGAAGAAAATACTAAAATTATGTTACCTGCCATTGCCGTAAGAGGTATAATTCCACTTCCAGGAAATGAGTTTAAATTAGAAGTTGGTAGAGATAATTCAGTTCAAGCTCTAGAAGCTTCAGAAAAAATGTATGGTGGAAATATTATTCTTTTAATTCAAAAGGATTCATCAGTAATAGATGTTACTCAAAATGATGTTGAGCCAATTGGTGTTTTAGCAAAAATAACACTAAAGCTTAAGCTTCCAAATGGTAATTATAGAGTTAGATTTAAAATAACAAATCGTGTTGAAATAAAAGAATTTACTTCATTAGATCCATATTTTGTTTGTAATTATGAAAAACTATTTTCAATTTTACAAAATGATGATACAGAATCAGCATTAATGAAGAATTTATTACAAGAGGTATCAGCAGGAGGACAAAGTTACATTAATTCTCCAGAAGAGGTTAATAGAATATTAAAGAATGGTACAAATGCAGATACTCTATCTGATGTTATTGCATTCCAATTAAGAATCAATAGCGGTTTAAGTAAATATCGTTACTTAGAGGAATTAGTTGTTTCTAAACGTTTAGAAATGCTTCTTGAGGATTTTGAACGTGAAAAACAAATTCAAGAAATTGAGACAAAAATTAATAAAGAAGTTAAAAAATCAATTGATGAGTCTCAAAAGGAATATTATCTTCGCGAAAAAATGAAGGCTATTCAAAATGAACTAGGTGATAAGGCAAGACAAGAAGAGGATGTTGAAAAGCTTAGAAAGCAAATTGAAGAAGCCCATTTACCAAAGAACGTTTATGAAAAGGCTAAATCTGAGCTACAAAAATATGCAAGTACATCTAGCCAAATGGCTGAGGCAGGTGTGATTCGCTCATATTTAGAATGGATTATAAATTTACCTTGGTATAAAGAATCTCAAGATAATCAAGATTTAAACGATGTTATTAAAAAGCTTGATCAAAATCATTATGGACTTGAAAAGATTAAGGAACGTATAGTTGAATATCTAGCTGTAAAAATGATGACTGGACATAATCCATCAACGATTCTTTGCTTCGCAGGGCCTCCAGGAGTAGGTAAAACCTCACTTGCTAAGAGTATTAGTGAAGCTTTAGGAAGAAAATTTGTTAAGCAATCACTTGGTGGCGTAAGAGATGAATCTGAAATACGTGGTCATAGAAGAACTTATATTGGAGCTTTACCTGGTCGTATTCTTAAGGGTATGAAGGATGCTGGTACAGTTAATCCTGTATTCCTACTAGATGAAATTGATAAGATGACCGCAGATTATCGTGGAGATCCGGCTGCTGCAATGCTAGAGGTATTAGACCCTGAACAAAATAAATTCTTCAGTGATAATTACCTAGAGGAGCCTTATGATTTATCTCAAGTTATGTTTATAACTACTGCAAATGATTTATCAAATATTCCTGCCCCACTACGTGATCGTATGGAAATAATAGAATTATCTTCATATACAGAAATTGAAAAGTTCAATATTGGATTTAAGCATTTAATTCCAAGACAGCTTGAAGAGCATGGTCTAAAACCAGAACAGCTTTCAATTAGTGAGGATGCAATGTATGCAATAATTCAAAGTTATACAAGAGAAGCTGGCGTACGTGAGCTAAATCGTATGATTGCGAATATTTGTCGTAAAACTGTAAAGAAGATTTTAGTAGACAAGGTAGAAAGTGTTAGTGTAACTAAAGATAATCTTTCTGATTATTTAGGTAAGATTAAATTTACTAATAATAAGAATCGTGAAAAGAATCAAGTTGGAGTTGTTACAGGATTAGCATATACATCATTTGGTGGCGATACGCTAGATATTGAGGTTACTACATATCCAGGAAAGGGTGGACTTGTATTAACAGGTAAACTTGGTGATGTAATGAAGGAATCTGCACAAGCTGCCTTTAGCTATGTTAAGAGTCATATGGAAGAGCATCAAATTGATCCTAAGTATTTAGAAACACATGATGTCCATATTCACGTTCCAGAAGGTGCTGTTCCAAAGGATGGTCCTTCAGCTGGTGTAACTCTTACTACCGCAATTGTTTCAGCATTATCTCATAGAAGTGTTGATTGTCATATTGGTATGACAGGAGAAATAACATTACGTGGTTCTGTTCTTCCAATTGGTGGTTTAAGAGAAAAATCTATTGCAGCAAATAGAAGTGGTTTAACAAAAATATTTATTCCAATTGATAATGAAAGGGACATTGAAGATATCCCAGAAGAAGTAAGAAATGTTCTTGAAATTAAACCAGTAGCACATATTTCTCAAATTCTTAATGAAATATTTGGAGATGCAATAACTGAATAATTAGGTTTTTGAAATTATATTTTTGTTTATATTTTACAAAGATTACTTAAAAATATAATCATTAATCAATGAGTAGCTAATATTATTTTATCATTATTGGCTACTCTTTTTTTTTATAAATAAAGGATTAGGATTTTTAAAATACTTGAGTAAAAAAAACTTACTAAAGCTTTTTTATTGAAATATTTATTATAATTGAACAAGGAAATTAAGGTCAAAAACAAAGTGAAAAAGCTTTTACAACAACTGAATTTATTAGAAAATTAATATATATAGAATTGTTAAGAGATAATGATGGCTGTTTAACAAAATTAACTATAAAAAAGAATATTATAGGCTTCACATGTTCAAATAACTAATCTTGAAGATATGATAATGGTGTTTAATAAAAAAATTTTAATATGATAAGTTTTATACGAATATACTGCAACAGTTGAAGAATTATTTTATTAATATTTTTTATAATTTAATTGACTTTAATAAAATATAATTATATACTATATTTACTATTTTTAAGGCGGTGAGATTATGATTGATAATAGATTAATAACTTTTTTGACTCTTTTAGAAGAAAAAAATTATACTAAAACAGCTAATAAGCTATATATTAGCCAACCAGCAGTTACTCACCATATTAAATCATTAGAAAATGAATATAATATTTCATTATTTGATGATTCAAAAAGTTTCAAGCTTACTAATGCAGGTAGTATTTTATACGAGCATGCACTACGTATAAAAGAGGGAAATGAGTTATTATTAAATACTTTAGCAAATGCTTCAACAAAAACAATTCAAAAAATTTCTATAACTCCATTTTCTTTTTATTTATTAAAAACAAATTCAATTTTAAAAGAATTTTATAATATTTTGTTAGAAAATAATATTTCTATAAATAAATCAAATGATATTTTTACTGATATTTCCTCAGGAAGAGTCGATTTTGGTATTATTGATAATAGCTTCGATAGTACTATTTTTGATTCAATTCCCATTATTAGTGAAAAAATTTGCTTAATAGCTAAATCAGAAGGAATTTATAAAAATAAGGATAGAATCACTAGAGAACAGCTTAATCAATCTACAATTATCTATCCAGATTCATTATCAGGTATATATCATACAGTTATTCAAGGATTAAAAAATAAAAATATAAAAATAAAATCTCATCATATTATGTATTCTAATTCGGCAATAATAATGGCTGATATGGTAAATAAACTTGATGGAATTGGTTTTATGTATTATAGTACAGCAAAAGAATTAGCAAAAGAAGGAAACATAAAAATCATTGAGCTTTTGAATTATTCACCTATTCAAACTATATATTTAATATACAATAAGATATCAAGTCATAATGATTATTTAATAAATCTTAATTACAATCTAGAGGAAATATTAAGAAAAAATGATAAAGATATTATATGAGGATAATCATATTATAGTTGCATATAAGCCTAAAGGAATATTATCACAGGCAGATGGTTCTAATAAGGAAGATATGCTAACTATATTAAAGGAATATATAAAAAATAAATATAATAAGCCAGGAAATGTTTATTTAGGTCTTGTTCATAGGCTAGATATTAATACTAGTGGTGTAATGGTTTTTGCAAGAACCTCAAAAGCAGCTTCCCGTCTTAGTGATGAAATTAAAAATCATCAGTTTCAAAAGAAATATATAGCAACAGTTGAGGGTGTAATAACAAATACGAACTATCAGCTATTAGAGAATAAGCTAAAAAAAGATGAAAAAAATCGCAAATCCTATATATCTAATGATGGTGATATAGCTAAGCTAGAATACAAGGCTCTTAAAACATATAAAATAAATAATACAAATGTTACAGATATCGAGATTATTCTTCATACTGGAAGATTTCATCAAATTAGATGTCAAATGGCAGCAATTAATCATCCATTATATGGAGATATTAAATATGGTAGTAAAAATATAATAGATTATAATGAATTTCCTCTTGAAGCATATTCATTAGCATTTATTCATCCTACTACAAAACAATTTTTAGAATTTCAAAATAAACAATAGCTTCTAGTAATCATATAATAATATGGTGATTCAATGCGTATTGAAGCAAATAAAAATTATATACTTATAGACAATTATTTACAAATAAATCAGATTGATCATGATTTAATAGAGCTAAAGAATATTATTATAAATGGTAGTGATTTAAAAATTATAAATCTTACTCCAAATATTATAATAATAAAGGGTCAAATAAAAAACATTAATATAAAGGATGATTAGCTTGAAAATACGCATGATTAAATCTGATTTTTTTCGTATTCATAATAAAATTGATAGTAAAAATGTAGAAATTAATAATGACTATTCAACCTTTGAAATTGATTACAGTGAATTGAAAAAAATAAAAAATCAAAAAATTCCTTATGAGATTTTAGAAACAAAGGCTACAAAACTTAAGCTATTTATAAAAAATTATTATTTATTAATTATAGGTATATTATTATTATTTTTTATGATATATATCAATACCTATAGAGTAGATAAAATAGAGTTTTCTGAGGATACTCCTATTAATTCTAGTATTGAAACTAGAATTAATAAAGCATTGATAAATTTATTTTGCTTTAAATTTTCAAATATTGATTATGATAAGCTAACAATAAGACTTCAAAATGAATATTTAGAATATGCATATATTGGAGTCTGCCAAAAAAATAATACAATTTATGTTTCATTATCAAAAAATGAAGAAATAGAAATAAAACAAACAGCTAAAGGCTCAGTATATTCAACTACAGACGCAATAGTTGCGGATTTTTATATTTTTAATGGAGAATCAAATATTTATAAGAATAAATTCGTAAAAAAAGGAGATTTACTCATTAGCGATAATGGAAGTGGCACAAGAGGCTATATACTTGGTACAAGCTACAAAAAAATTGTACAAGAAATTCCTAAAAAACAAGAAAAAATAGAATACAATAATTATAATAAATTTACAAGATTAACTTTATTCGGATATGATTTTAATTTTAAAAGAAATGAAAATAGCAATTATATATCTAATGAAACAACAAAATTTAATTTATTTTCATTATTTCAAATTAAAGAAATTGAAGAATGTGAAAAAAATGCTATAATAGTAGAAAATAGTCTAGAGGCAGCAAGAAAAATAGCTATTGACAATATTAATAATGAATTTAGGGCTAATCAAATATTATCAAGTGAAAGGATTGATGATATTTATGAAAGGAATTATTTAGAAACTGAAAATTCTTATAAATTTGTTCATATAGTTAAAATGACAACCTCAATAGGAGAACTAGTTAAGGAAGAGAAATATGAAGCTTGAAACAAAAATTGAAGGATTAGATAATGTAAGAACTATTTCGGGAATTAATAATTCAAATATTAAGGTATTAGAAGAAATATATTCAATTTCTATTGATATTTATGGTGATGCAATTTTATGTGATTCTAATAATGAAAATATAATTTGTGAATTGAATTCAATATTTAAATTATTAATTGCAATGAGAGAAAAAGGAATTAAAATCTCTACAAGGGATGTCTATTATATTCATCAGATTGTATTAGATCATAATGAAAATAAATATTTAGAATTTATTGATAATAGAAAGCCATTATGTCATACTTTTAATAATAAACCTATATTTGCAAAAACTCTAAGACAAAATGATTATATAGAATGTTTAAGAAAAAAAGATTTGATTTTTTCTATTGGCTCTGCAGGTACAGGAAAAACCTATTTAGCTGTATGTTATGCTGTAGGAGAGTTAAAAAAGGGTAATGTAGAAAAAATCATTTTAACTAGACCAGCTGTAGAAGCAGGCGAGTCCTTAGGCTTTTTACCAGGTGATTTAAAGGAAAAGGTTGACCCTTATTTAAGACCTTTATATGATGCCCTATATGATATGCTAGGCATTGAGCAGGTAGAAACCTTAATTGAAAAGCAGGTAATTGAAATAGCACCATTAGCCTATATGAGAGGAAGAACTTTAGAAAATGCAGTTATAATTTTAGATGAGGCTCAAAATGCAACTATTGATCAACTAAAAATGTTTTTAACTAGAATGGGTTTCAATTCTAAAATGATAGTAACAGGTGATATTTCTCAGGTTGATTTGCCTCAATCAAAAAAATCAGGTTTAAAAATATCAGCAGAACTATTAAAGGATTTGAAAGAGGTTGGATATATTGTATTCGATTCTTGTGATGTAGTTAGACATCCTTTAGTAGGAAAGATTATTGAAAGATTTGAATCACTTAAAAATTAATAATGAAATGTGATGTGAATAATTACAGTAAAATTATTCACATTCTTTTTTTATGAAAATATACTTAAATATTCGTGTTATATAAGAAAGATTATCATCTGATTTATGGATAAATATGCATTAAAAATTAACATTTTTATAAATAAAGAATATGTTATTCAAATAATTTTGTATTTTACAAAATAATTGCTAAAAAAAAAGTCTTTTTTTGCGTGTTTTTACATACTTTTTACTTGAAAAATGAATTATTTCATATTAAAATTAATATAGACATTTATTTATAGGAGATGATATTAGTGAAAAATAATTTTTTTAAAAGCTATTTTAAAGCTTATGGAATAATTCCAACAGTAGTTTTATTTGCTGTTGTGTTAGTTTTATCCTTCTTCATATATATTCGTCCAGGTATGCTATCACCTTTACTAACAGATATAGCTACAGGCGCATTATTAGTAGGATTAGGCGGTCTATCTGTTGTTGGAGTATCCAAATTATTTACAAAAGAAATCACCTTTTTAGATTTAACAAGAGTAGTTGGTTTCTTAGGCTCACTTACATTAGCAATTATTGCTCTAGCTAATGGATTCCATTATTTAGAGGGCACAGCATTCTTTATTATCGCTGGTGTTAACTTAATTGAACTTATTGTAAGATTTATTGTTGTCGATGATCAAGAGGAATATACTTCATTTAGATATTATTTTGCTGCCATAGCAAATAAGTATAATCCATTAGTAATATTATTAGTTGGTGCTTTATTAGCATTAATATGTGTAATTTGTGCTGCAAATAATATAACAGGTGCTATTACTATTGCTACACCACAAGCAAGTAAATATATTGTTGTTGGTGGTTTAGTAGCTTTAGTATTATTAATATTTATTCCATCATTAATTAATGATCCAAAGGAAACATATGGTGCTAATTTACTTGACTTTGGTCTAGCTGTAGGATTTGTTACTACATTATATTTATTCGTTTTAGGAATGAATCAAGTATCATTATTCTATGCTAAACTTATTATTTTAGGTTGTGTAATTTGTTGTGCTGGTTTACTTGCAAGAGCAGTAACCTATACTAAGGGTAAGAATTATATAGCTACTAATCATAAGGTTAGAACATATTTCATGCAAACTTATGAAAAATATGATGCTTCATTATGGATTTTAATTGGTGCTTCATTAGTATTAATTTTTGGTGTTGCTGCATCTTATGCATCAGGTTCTAAAGCATTTACTGCTATGTTTGGTACAAAATTAGAAGCATTTAGTACTGTAATTAATTATATTAGTATTGTTGGTATTATTGCTTTGGTAGCATTAATCTTTGTATTTAGAGATTTCAAAAATGAAAATATAGTTAGAGTAGATAGTATTTTAATTCCTTCTGTATTTGCTTCAACATTAATCGTTCCATATTTTATTTCTGTATTATGTTTTGATGGTGGTTTTGCTACATTAGCTTCAAATGTTTCATTACTATTATTATTTATTTTTGAATTTATATTATTAGTAGTTGCTTATGTAGTATTATTCATTCGTATTAAGAATTATAACCTTATGGCTTTAATTGCTGAAGAAGCAAGAAGAAGAGAAGAAGCTAAAAAGGCTGAGGAAGAAAAAGAAAGAGAAACTGAAGAAGAAACTGAAGAAGAAACTGAAGAGGAAGAATCTGATCCATTTGGATTAACTGAAGAGGATGAAGCTATTCTTGCTGCTGAAGATGCTAAATATGAAGAACCTGAAGAGGTTGAAGAAGTAGTTGAAGAGGCTCCAACTGAAGAAGTAGTTGAAGAGACTCCAACTGAAGAAGTAGTTGAAGAGACTCCAACTGAAGAAGATGATACTGAAGAAGTTGAAGAGGAAGATGACGACGATACTGATGATGAAGTATATGAAGAAGATGTAACTGAAGAGGAAGTAGTTGAAGAGGATTCTTCTGATATTACAAGAGATATTCAAGTTCAAGAATATGTGGCAGTTGATGAAAATGGTGTTCCAAAGAAAATTAAGAGAAGATTTAATACTAAGATGATGTTTGCACCATATGAAACTAAGTTATATTATAATGAAGTTAAGAATTATCTTGAAATGTATCGTGCAAAGGGTAGATTCTCTGCTAGATGTGAAACATTTAGATATAAGGGATTAGTTGCAAAGGTAGTTCTTGGTGGTAAAACATTAAAGGTTTACTTAGCATTAAGTACAGCATTTATTGAAGAAAATCCTAAGTATCACTTAAAGGATTGTTCAGAAAAGAAACAATATGCTGAAGTACCTGCATTAATTAAGATTCGTTCTCAAAGAGCTTTAAAATATTTCAAAGAACTAGTTGACATAATGATGACTAATCGTGAAATTAAGCCAAAGAGAAAGTTTGAACCTACAAATTATTTACCTACATTAATTCCAAATGGTGAGGCTATTCTAGGATCATTAGGATTATCTCAAGATTATTTACAAAATATTATGAATGCTGAAATGATTCCAGAAGAAATGCCAACTGATTTAGAGCAATTCTTACCTTCAATTCAAACTGAATTAGAGGAAGAAGAGGTTGAAGCTACTGTTTACTTAGATACATTATGTAATCATTTTGAAGATGGTGAAGTAGTTGATATTGATATCTTAAAGTCTAAGCATGTTGTTACTAAGGGTAATGTAATTCATGTTAAGGCTAGAGGTACTATGGATCGTAAATTGACTATTTATGCAGATTACTTCGATGAGGATGCATTGCAAATCTTAATGTGCTTAAGCTGTACAGTTATTAAGGTTACTCATTAATAAATATTAAATAAATATTTAAAAATATAAAGGCTATGAGAAATACAACTAATGTTGTTAGCTTCCATAGCCTTTTATTTTATATATATTATAGTCAGTTATTAATTTATAAAACATAATACCTTAAAAAAAATATTGTAGTTATTAAAACTACAATATCATTAAATTATTGTCATTATTTTCTTGTAACACCTGTTTTAATTGCGGCTTCCATAACAGCCTTACTTACTGAATCAACTACTCTCTTATCAAATGCAGAAGGTACAATATAATCGCATCTTAATTCTTCATCTTTAATAATAGAAGAAATAGCATATGCAGCAGCAAGTTTCATTTCTTCATTAATCTTCTTTGCTCTAACTGCAAGTGCACCCTTGAATATTCCAGGGAATGCTAAAACATTATTAATTTGATTTGGATAATCACTTCTACCAGAACCAACTATATAAGCTCCAGCCTCAATTGCATCATCATATGTTATTTCTGGATTAGGGTTTGCCATAGCAAAAATAATTGGCTTATCATTCATTGATTTAACCATTTCCTTTGAAACAAGGTTAGGTGCTGAAACACCTACAAAAGCATCTGCACCTTTAATAATGCTGGCTAGAGTATTATCATGAGCTTCTGGAGTATCAAATACCCCTTCATCAATTAATTCCTTAATTAAGAAATCATATGAATCATATTTATTTTTATCTACAACACCAGTTATATTATAAGCATAGATTTTTCCTACACCAATTTTTTTAAGCATTTTTGCAACCATAGAGCCTGCAGCACCAGTACCAGATAGAACTACTGTCATATCGCTAAGTTTTCTTTTTGTAAATCTTTCAATATTTAAAAATGCAGCAGCGACAATAATTGAAGTGCCATGTTGATCATCATGGAAAACTGGAATATCCATTTCTTCAATTAATCTTCTTTCAATTGTAACACATCTAGGGGCTGAGATATCTTCAAGATTAATGGCACCAAGTGTTGGTTCTAAAGCCTTACAAATACTAATAATTTCTTCAACATTTTGAGTTTTTAGACATAATGGAATTGAATCTACTCCTGCAAGTTCCTTTAATAGAATTGATTTACCTTCCATAACAGGAATAGCCCCATATGGTCCAATATTACCTAATCCTAATACGGCACTACCATCAGTAATAACAGCCACCATATTATTCTTTGAAGTATAATCATATGCTAATTCTTTATCACGTTCAATTTCCTTACATACAAAGGCTACACCTGGAGTGTATGCTAAAGATAAATCTTCTTGATTTTCAATCTTTACCTTTGATTTGATTTCTAGTTTTCCTTTATTTTCCTTATGCATTTTTAATGCATCATCTTTTAAACTCATTTTTTACCTCCAAAAATATTGTTTCCATAATAATCTATTGCACAAATCATTTTAAATCCTTCTACCTTTAATTCTTTAATCGATTCAGGACCTAAATCAAAAAATGCTATTTCTTTAGCTTCTTTAACTGCCTTAGCAAGTAAAGCTCCACAGCCACCTGTAGTAATAAAATATAAAATTTTATTATCAATATAATATTTCGTACATTCATCACTTCTTGGACCTTTACCTATAGTAGCCTTAACATTAAGTTTTTTCATCATATCACAAAAGGGATCCATTCTAGATGAAGTTGTAGGTCCAATAGAACCAATTATACGCCCTGGCATAGTAGGAGTAGGTCCTGCATAGTAAATAAAAGAATTATTGAAATTTACAGGTAATTTTTCATTGTTTTCAATCATTTTTTTAATTCTCATATGTGCAGCATCTCTTGCAGTATATATAGTACCACTAAATTCAATAACATCACCTGCATGAATTTCATTTAACTTTTCTAAATCAACTGGATATTCAATTATCATAATACCACCACCTTATGTCTTGAGGCATGGCATTGAATATTAACTGCAACAGGAAGTGATGCAATATGACAAGGATATAAATTTACATTAACTTTAAAAGCAGTTATATTTCCACCTAAGCCCATAGGCCCAATATTAGTAGAATTTATTTTATTCAATAAATCATCTTCTAATATTTTAGCATCTTCATCATTACTTGAATCATTAATATCTCTTAATAATGCTTCTTTGGCTAGCAATGCACATTTTTCTAAATCTCCTCCAATACCTACACCAACAATTAATGGAGGGCAAGCTCTTCCTCCAGCTTCTTTGATAGTATTTACTACAAAATCCTCTATACCCTTTATTCCTTCAGCAGGAAGAAGCATTTTAACTTTGCTCATATTTTCGCTACCAGCACCCTTAGGGCATACTGTAATTTTGAGATTATCTCCAACCACAAGCTTAACATGAATAATTGCAGGAGTATTATCCTTAGTATTAATTCTATTAATAGGGGATTTTACTACACTTTTTCGTAAATATCCTTCAGTATATCCAAGTCTAACTCCTTCATTAATTGCCTCATTGATATCACCATCAATAAATACTTTATTTCCTAATTCTACAAATACAACTGTAATACCAGTATCTTGGCATAAGGGAATATTTTCATTTTTAGCTAATTCATCATTTTCGATGATTTGTTCTAAAATGCTTTTAGCAAGACCACATTCATTTTTACTTGCTTTTCTTATTTCATTTAAAACATCATCTTCAATAATATTTGCAGCCTCAATACAAAGTCTTTTAACTTCATTTGTTATTTCTGTTGTCGTTATTGTTTTCATATAGTACCTCAATAAAAGATTATACAATGAATACACATTTTTTTAAAGAAAAAATGAAAATATATTTATTTATTTTCAATAATATCATATAATAAATGTGGGCCACATTGGAGTGATTATGTGAATGATGATGTATTATTGTGGTTAGAAAATAAGAACAAGGTTCTTAATAAAAATCTTTATATATCAGATGATGAAATTGAAATCTTTTATATTTCATTAAAAAAACTATTATTTAATGAATATTATTATGAGTATAATCTGAAGGAATTAATTTATGATATTAATCAAATGTTAAAATCCTTTTTATTAAAACTTAAGTATTCAAAAAAAGAACTAGATAAGCTGATTGATTCTTTTGTTATTTCATTAATAGAAATAGAGAAAAAGCTTAGATTAGATTTGAAACAATTTATATTAACTGATCCTGCTATTTCTAATGAGATAGAGCTTGTATTAGCATCATTACCATTTGATGCAATAATAGGATATCGTATTGCAAATAGCTTATCAAAAGAAAATATTTTTTTGTTACCAGATTTAATTATGAAATATATAAAGTCAAAAACAGGTATTGATATTTCTCCTTATGCTCAAATAGGTGAGGGCTTCGTAATTGATCATGGAGTTGGTGTAGTTATTGGTGAAACTACAATAATTGGAAATAATGTAAAGCTTTACCATGGAGTTACACTAGGTGCTAAAAAAATATTAAATCCTAAAGAATTAAAAAATATGAAACGACATCCTACAATAGAGGATAATGTTATTATATGTTCTAATTCTTCAATTTTAGGAGATGTGACAATAAAAAGAAATTCTATTATTGGTGCATCTAATATCGTAAATAAAGATGTAGAAGAAAATTCAATTATAAGAGGTAAGAGTTATGAAGGTGGAGTATTATAAGGAATATAGCCATATCTTAAATAGAGATATGGAATTTAAGGTTTTTGGTCATCAGGGAAAGCCTTGTATCTTTTTTCCTAGTCAAAATGGAAGATTTTTTGATTATGAAAATCAAGGAATAATAAAATCAATTGAATGGTATATAGAACAAGGTAAAATTCAAGTATTTTGTGTTGATAGCTTTGATTTAGAATCATGGAGTGCTGATTGGATGAATCCTAATGATAGAATATATCATCAGGAACAATATTATCGATATATCGTTGAGGAATTTGTTAAGCGTGTATATGAAATAAATCCTAGTAATAATTCGGGTATTATGACATATGGATGTTCTATGGGAGCTTATCATGCAGTTAATTTTTTGGTTAGAAGACCAGATATTTTTGATGCAGTACTTGCATTATCTGGAATCTATCATTCTAGCTTTTTCATTAAGAATTTTTCTAATGAATTAACATTCTTAAATTCACCAATTGATTCATTAAGACATATTTCTCCTAATCATTATTATATTGATTTATATAAAAAATGTAGAATTATTATTTGTGTAGGTCATGGAAATTGGGAAGAAGATTGCTTAAATGATACAAAGGCAATTGATTATGAGCTTAAGCGTTTAGGTATTCCTGCATGGGTGGATTATTGGGGCTATGAGCATCCTCATGATTGGCCTAGCTGGCTTCAACAAACACCACATTTTATGTATCATATTTTAGATTAATTAATGATGACAATTTCTAGTATTAGAGATTGTCTTTTTTTATCTTAAATAAAATTATTTTTTTAAAATAAATCTATTGATTATTTGAAAATATATTATATAATATGATACGTTTAAAGTTATGATTCTTTAAACACTTTGGGGAGTTATAGTTAAATATTAACAGTTACAAGCCAAGAAAAAATAACTATATTTTTTTGGAAAGGAAAAAAATGAGAAAGAATGATAATTCTTTCTGATTCGGTAAACAGCGTTGGCAAAACCACTTATCGAATTGCACAACATAGTAAAATACTATGGTGACAATTGTGTAGTAGATGGTTTGAATTTAACCATTTACGAAAATGAGTTTGTAACTCTTTTAGGACCTTCTGGATGTGGTAAAACTACTACACTTAGAATGATAGGAGGATTTGAATATCCTAGCTCTGGGGAAATCATTGTTAATGGGAAAATAATTAATGATCTTCCTGCTTATGCAAGACCAATTAATACGGTATTTCAAAGATATGCATTATTTCCACACTTAAATGTCTTTGAAAATGTAGCCTTTGGTCTTAAAAATCGTGGTAGAAAGTTTATTATCAATTTTTTTGGTGGAATCGAAAAAATCACTCAAGAAGCAATTGAGGATAAGATTAGAAGAGGAGCTAAAAAGGATACTAAGACTGCAAATTATTTTGATATATCAAGAGTATTAAAGGCTCATATCAAAGATGCAGTTGAAGAAGCCCTAAAGATGGTAAATCTTTCAGGATTTGAAAAAAGAAGCATTGATAAAATGTCTGGTGGACAAATGCAAAGAGTCGCAATCGCAAGAGCGATTATCCTAAAACCCCAAATTTTACTTCTAGATGAACCATTATCTGCTCTAGATTTAAAATTAAGACAAAACATGCAATATGAATTAAAGGAAATGCAAAGAAATTTAGGTATTACCTTTATATTCGTTACTCATGATCAAGAAGAAGCTATGGTTATGAGCGATAGAATCGTAGTAATGAAAGATGGAATTATACAACAATTAGGCTCACCAAAGGATATATATAATGAGCCTGTAAATAGATATGTTGCTAATTTTATAGGTGAATCTAATATCATGAATGGTGTTTATGTAGCTAAAAACCTTGTTCATTTCTTGGGACAGGATTTTCCTGTATTAGGCTATGAATTTGATATTGATGAACATGTTGATGTAGTAATTAGACCAGAAGACTGGGATGTAGTACCTCTAGATAAGGCTAAGGTTGTAGGTTATGTTACATCTTCAATATTTAAAGGAGTTCATTATGAGCTATGTGTAGATATTGAAGGTGTTGAATATGTTGTACATACATATGAGGATGTGAAGACAGGAGAGCATGTTGGCTTAACTGTAGATCCATATGAAATTTGTTTGATGAAGGTAGACGGCTCATGCAAAAAAATAGTACCAATAGACTAGTAAAGCCTGTATACCAAAATGCTCATCGTCTAGATAGACTAGCAAAGCCATATTTGATTTGGTTATATATTTTTGCAGTATTACCAATGATTATAATGATATTCCTAATGTTTGTTGATACAGAAGGAATTAGATTTGATGGGATGAGCTTTTCAATTTCAAATTTTTCCATATTAACAGAAACCTCAACTATTATTGCATTTTTTAATTCATTAAAATATTCTTTTATAACTACAATAATATGTATATTTTTTGGATATTTAGTAGCTTATTCACTATATAAATCAAAATTTAAAAATAAATACTTAATATTATTATTATTAATTCTTCCAATGTGGACTAATTTTCTATTAAGAATAAATGCCTTAGCTTCAATGTTTAAGGAGAATAATATTATTACTTCAATTTTAGGAATAAAAGGAATAAATATAATTGGTACAGATTTTGCAATAATATTAGGTATGGTATTTACCTATTTACCTTTTATTGTATTACCAATATATACTTCTTTAGAAAAAATAGATCCATTATTACATGAAGCTTCACTTGATTTAGGTTGTACAGAATTTAAAAGGTTTTGGAAGGTTATTGTTCCTATGTCAAGTAAGGGTATTATTTCAGGATCAATAATGGTTTTATTACCATGTCTATCAGGCTTTGCAATACCAAAGGTATTAGGTGATGGTAATATAATTTTAATTGGTAATATAATTGAACAAAGCTTTGTTAATATGTCATATAATATGGGCTCTGTACTAGCAGTAGCTATATTAATAATTATCTTAGGCTCAATTATTGTTGTTAATAAGGTTGATAAGGAAGGAGAAACATTATTATGATGAATGATGTTACCTCTTATAATCCAAATAATTATGAAAGAGCTAAAGTAGAAGAATATGGTTTTAAAGAACATAAATTCTTGAAACTATTGTGGAAGATTACTAGTAAATTATTATTAGTTTTTTCAGTATTTATGCTATATTTTGCAGTAATAGTTATTGCAATACAATCCTTTAATTCATCTGATTCTACAACTCAATTTGAAGCATTTACATTTAATAATTATATTCATATGTTTGATAAAAGAACTTTGAATAATTCTATTCTTAATACTTTTCAAACAAGTATTTTAGCAACCCTAATTGCGACAGTTATTGGTACATTTTTCGCAATAGGAGCCTTCTTTTTACCTCCAAAGGTAAAATCAAAATTAACTTTATTAAATAATATACCATTATTAAATGCTGATATTGTTACTGGTATATCTTTAATGCTAGTATTTTCAATATTATTACCTATAAATAAGCATTTATTTGGTTTTTGGACAATATTAATAGCTCATATATATTTTATTCTTCCATATATCTTCTTATCAGTTTTACCTAAAATGAAAGAAATAGATCCTAATATGCTAGAAGCCTCAATGGATTTAGGTGTTAAACCCTTTAAATCTTTAATTAAGGTTATTATTCCTGCAATTAAGGGTGGTATATTTTCTGGAATGATTTTAGCTTTTACAATTTCTTTTGAAGATTTCGTTGTTGGATATTTTACAACTGGTAATGGTTATAATACCTTATCAATTTGGATTTATTCATCAATTGGTAAAAAATCATTATTCCCTGGTGTTTATGCATTTTCAACTGCATTAACGGCATTAATGATTGTAGGAATTATTTTATATAATATTGTGAAAGGAAGAATAGATGATGTTAAAAAAAATAAGTAGTTTTTTCTTATTATTTATTTTAATCTTTTCCTTATCATCATGTAGTGGAAGAGCACAATTATTGTTCTTAAACTGGGGAGAATATATTGATGAAGAATTATTGACAGTTTTTGAGAATAAATATAATTGTGACGTAGTTATGGATTTAGGGGATAGTAATGAAATATTCTATTCTAAGCTACGAGCTGGTACTACAGTTTATGATGTAATGTGTCCTAGTGATTATATGGTTGAAAAAATGTATCGTAATGATATGTTACTTAAAATTGATTTCGATAAATATAATTTAGAAGCTTATAAAACTCAAGAATTTATTGCTCCAGTAAAGGCTATATTTGATGAAATGCATGAAAATACTAAAGATGTAGATAAAGATGGCAAAACTATCTATGATTATGCAATGCCTTATTTATGTGGTACATGGGGTATAATGTATTCTACAAATGTTTTAGGATTAGAAGATGCAGTAAAGAATAATGACAATAGCTGGAGTATTCTATTTGATAGAACAAAATCTCCAAGTGGTACTAAAATAGCAATGTATGATTCTAGTATTCATGCTTATTTTGCAGCATGTAAATATTTAGAAAATGAAGGTTATGATTTTAATACTCATGAAGAATTAGCTTCATCTAAGCTAAATCAAATTAAAGATTTAGTAAGAACAATGAATTTTGATGCTTGGGGTACTGATAATATAAAGAAAGATATTGTTGCAGGAAATATCGATGTTGGTTTTATGTGGACAGGGGATTTCTTATATTATTATTGTGAAAATGCAGCAGATAGAGTAATAGAGATATTTCAAAATAATGATGCGACTATTGAAGAGCTTATTGATGTTACTGATGAGCTTTTAAAGCCTAATGGTATTTATAAAAAGAACTCTAGAGAATATAAAATTGGTTTTGATTTATATATTCCAGATGATACAATAGCATTTTCAGATAATTTAGTTATTCCTAAGGATTCTAGTAATCCTGAGCTTGCTCATAAATTTATTGATTTTATGATTTCTAATTCAGTTATTGTAGATGATGTTGAATATAATCCAGCATTCAGTAATACCTATTATGTAGATTATAATGCTCCATATGTAAAGGTATATGATGATTTAGTTAATTTAAAATATAGTGATATAGATTCTAAAACTATTATGTCTTTTACAAAAGAAGATGAAGAATTATTTAAAGAAGAATTAAATAATGGCTTATTTGTTAGTGAAACTACTTTATATTCTCAAATTTATGATTATGCAACTAGCATTTCATTTACTAAGTATTATGATAAAAATACTGTTAAGGGTAGTATTTTAGCATCATTTCCAAGAACATATATCAATAATATTAATACAACATTTAATAATGCTCGTGCATAGCTTATACTCAGTTCATTGAACTGAGTTTTTCTTTTATAATTATTGCATATAATATGGATTTAATTTATAATAAAAAAATGCTATACAAATATAAAGGAGAATTTTTATGACTAGACTAGATCAAAGAATACAAAAATGCGTAGTTTGTGGAACTGAAAAGAAAGTAATAGATATTATGAGTACTAGTTCATTTGGACCAATGGATTTAGATACTAGACCACCAATGATGGCAAGAAGTACCTTAATAAATCAAATTCAATATTGTGAAAATTGTCATTATTCAAATAATAATATTAGTTCTAAAATAAGAGGCTTTAATAAAGTTATGCTAGCATCTAAAGAATATTTAGATATAGTAAACAAAGATATAAATAAAACTGCTAAAGCTTTTATATTATCTGGTCAATTAAAATCAAATGTTTATGACTATAAAGATGCTGGTTTTCAATATTTAAAGGCTGCATGGGTTTTTGATGATGTTTTTGATTATAAAAATGCAAAGGATGCAAGAAAAAAATCTTTAGAATATTTTAATTTATATTTAAAAGATAACTATGATCAAAATTTATCTATTATGTGTGTTGATATTTATAGACGTATTAGTGATTTTAAAAATGCTATAAGCTTAGCTAATAATATACTATCAAAAGGAGTAAAAGAATTTTTAGAAAAGATTCTAAACTTTCAAATTGAATTATGTAACAACAAGGATATAGAATGTCATACTGTTGGCGAGATTGAATAAATGTTTTAAAAAAATAAATTTATAGACTATAATTGAAAACTAAACTACATTATAGTCTATTTTTTATTTTATATTTTCCTTTTCTTTTTAAATTAAATATCATATAATGATATATAAGAGGTATCTAATTATGATAATAGATTTGATGATTGAAAATATATCCTTAAATGATGCCTTAAAAAAGGCCTCCTCTAATGATATTATTTATTTAGATAATAAGGATTATTTTGAAAAAGTATATGTTAATATTCCTAATTTAACAATCAAGGGAAGAGAAAATTCTAGAATTATTTTTAATGCTAATAATGGTAGTATTATTCCAGAATATTTAGGTGGAAATGGAATAAAAACATTTGGTACTAGTGGTAGTGCTACATTAACAATAACAGAAGAAGCTTCAAATTTTTCATTAATAGATATAGTAGTAGAAAATTCCTATATATCACTAACTGGGGATAAAATGGGAAGACAAGCAGTAGCCTTTAAATGTGAGGCCTCTGGATTAAGAGTAAATAATTGTAGATTCATTGGTAATCAAGATACCTTCTATATTGATTATGGAAGTAATAATATTGTAACAAATTCCTATATTGAGGGTGATGTTGATTTTATCTTTGGTTCTGCTGATTGTCTATTTATTAATTGTGATATATTTGCAAAAGGAACATTTAGATCATATTATACTGCTCCAAATACCTATTGTTATAATAAAAATGGTTTAGTATTTTATAAATCTAGATTCAATAAAGAAAGTACTACTACTACCTTTTTAGGTAGATGGTGGTTTCCAAGTGTATTTAGAGCTAAAATTATTCCTAAGGTTTCCTTTATTGCTTGTGAATTTTCTAAAGATATTAATCTAGATGTAATTCAAATGCATAAAGAGGATTTAGAAAGAGGAGAATATTCTATTTATAATTCATTTATTAATGGATTAAGAATTGTGAATATAAATGAATCATTATATTTAGAAATTATTAAAAATGTAGGTGGTATTCTTGATAAATTTTCATAAATATAGCTTTTTAGATGTTAGACATTTAAAAAGATTAATAAATGATAATAACTATTGGCTTTGTCAATTAGATCCAATCTATTTATTTATTTGGAGTGATCTATATAAGCCTGAAATATGCTTTAGCGAGGATTATTGTTATATAAGATTATTTATTCCAGAAGTAGGTGTTTCTTATTATCCACCTATAGGAAATGGTAATTTTAAAATGGCTTTATTTAATATTGAAGAGGATGCATGGAATAATGGTATTGATTTTAAGCTTGTAGGTATTGATGAATCATCAATAAATAAATTTAAATTTAAGGTTATTTCAAATGAGAATTATAATAATTATATTTATACAATAGATTCTTTAGCATTGTTTAATACTAATAATTTAAAAAAATATAAACAAAATTATCAAAAATATATGAAAAATAATCCTAATACTTATTTTAAATTAGCTAAAAAGGAAGATTTTACAAGAATATTAGAATTTATTAGTATTTGGCAAAATGAGGATATTAATAGAGTAAAGGACCCTTATTTTTATCCATCATTGAATATGCTAAAAAAAGTTATGGAGCATTTATATGAATTAGAATTAAACTGTTTAATTATTCAAAATGATTTAGGTGAAATATTTGCAATAAGCATATTTCATATAAATAATAATATGAGCTACATTCATAATTTATTATGCTTAAATAAAGAAGGATTATTAGAAGTAGCTATTAGCTTAACTTCTAAGGCTATTAATAATAAAGCAAAATATATTAATTTTGAATGTGATTTAGGTAATATAGATAAAAGAAATTTATATATTTCATTAAATCCTATAAAAATTGAAAAATATTATACTAATACAGGAGGTGTCTTAGGTGAAAAAGAAGAAAAGTAAATCAAGATTTCTATTTTATATTATTGCAATATCATGCTTAGTTGTTTTTGTCTTAATTATGCTATCATCTATACTTGATATGGGTGAAAAGCTTAGAAATATTTCTATATATTTAGAAATTGGGTTTTATATTTTAGTTGCATTAATAGTAATAGCTGGAATTATTTGGCCAATTGTCGCAATAATAAAGAGTCCTTCTTTATCTATTGTCACTTCAGTTGATGATAAAAGTAGTGAAGCTATTAGAGCCTATAAAAAGGTTGCGAAGGTAATTGTTAAAAATAATGATTTACCTGAAGAAGAAACATTAATGCTTGTAAATTACAAAAATCCAGAAGAATTATTATTTAACATAAATTATGTATTTGAGCATTGTATAAAGAAGCAATTAAATGGTATAATAATATCAAATGCTAAAACAGTAATGATATCTACTGCCATTTGTCAAAATGGTAGATTTGATATGCTAACTGTTTTTGCAATTAATTTAAGGATGATTAAACAACTAGTAGAAAGATGTGGATTCCGTCCTTCAATGGCGAATCTATCAAAGCTAACAATTAATATATTCGGTACAGCATTAATTGCAGATGGACTTGAAAATCTTAAGCTTGAGGATATAATCCCTAAATCAGCAATGTCTGCAATGGGAGAAATACCTATGCTTGGTAAAGCATTAGAATCAATGCTAGATGGTGCTGCAAATGCATTATTAACTATTAGAATAGGCTGTGTAGCTAGAAGATATTTATATAGTGATGGTGCTTTTGTTACTAAGGATTCAATAAGAAGTGGTGCCTATAAGGAAGCATTGCTTATTATTCCTCAGGTAATAGCTGATACATTAGCTTTCTTTCCAAGAAAGATAGTTCGTTTCTTCTCATCAAATAAAGAAAAAGAGGTAAAAGCAGATGCAAAATGATCAAAAACAAATTCCAGAAAGCATATGGGCTGATGGTGTTCCTGCAAATATTGAGGAAAAGGATAAAATTAATCAACAAGAATTATTAACAATGGCAGTAAATTATGTAGTAGAAAACTGTGTTGTTCCAAAGGGATTTAAAATTGAACAGGGTTATCCTCAATTAAATTATCCTAATGTAGTAATGAAAAGAGATGGATTATTATATGCAATAGTAGTAATTCCTTCAGTATACCCTAATTATGTAGTACCATCAAATGAGCTTAGAATGCAATATGTTAAGCAATCTAAAGAACAAAATATCACTCCACTATTCGCACCAGTAGGATATAGATCTATTGATGAAGATAGAGCTAAAGCTAGCTTAGTATTAAAGGGTGATGTATTTCAAACAATGTTTCCAGGATTTATTATTTTAAATGATGAGGAACAATTTGATTATAATGTAAAACCAGAAAACTTATTTAGACCATAAGAAAAGGCACATTTATTGTGCCTTTTTACATCTTATAATCTAACCATAAATCATCAGTAATTTCACCATTGATGATTATTTCAGGTTCTTTTTTTAATATATGTCTTGTAATATTAAATATCATATTAGAATCACATACTAAAGTATCTGCATTACCAAATTTATATTTTTTCATAGCTCCTAAGGTATAAAATGCCTTATCTAGCTTAGGAAATCTCATAGAAATATGAGGCTCAATTGGATTATAGTGTTTTCTCATATAAGAATCTAATATAATACCATCTTTTTTTATATATAAATGCATTGGCTTAGCACTTAATCTATTTGGAATATTTAATACCTCCTCAACACCATGAATAAAAGTATTTCTTTCATTTCCAACTCCTACTAATAATATTTTAGCATTTTTTTCTCTTAACCTATCATATACTCCATGAGGAGTTGCTGGAGTAGTATTATATTCTTCATTTTTTATAAATTCTATTGCATCATTACCATATGCTAATATACTATGAGTTGGATGTAGTGAACGATAAACATTTTTTCTTTTCATAAATAAATTAGGAATAATACCCACACATGAAGGAGTATTTATAGGATCAAATATAGGATTATTTTCATTAATGGTTGCCCAAGTATGAGCTGGAAGAAGTAATAAGCCCTCTTTAAAATATTCCATTAAGGTATCTATAATATCATTCGCATCATACCCTATTTTTTTACAAGAAGAATGAATAAATACTGTATCAGTTTTTGATAAATTCATATTTATTAAATCCTCAATCAAATTATTTAGTATCATTTTTTCTTTCCCTTTCTATTTTTTTTATAATCCCTATAGGTTGCGACCTTATCATAATATACTAATATCCATCCTGCTTTTGTAAATGGGGGTATTATTATTAAAGGGAACATATGATGTAATATCATATCCTTTTCAATTTTATTTAAAGGACCATAATCTTTTATAGCATTTTTATATGAGGTTTTAGGATGTCTTAATCCATGGAGTCTATGTCCTTCATTTTTATGATGCCAATCATATAAATAATAATCATGAAGCAAAGCTCCTCTAATTAATGAATATAAATCTATTTTAGAATTATGCTTTTTATGATATTTATAGCATAAATAAGCAACACTTATTGAATGCTCATAAGTAGAGGTAGTATCATGATGAAAATAATTTTTCATTTTTTGATAGTTTTCAGTTTCAATTATTGGTTTTATTAATTCTAAAAATTCATTTTCCATACTATCACCTTAAATTATTCTAGCATAATATTAAGATAATTAAAATTAAAAATTAAATAATATATCAGATAATAAAAAATAATGCTATAATTATATTTAAAAGAGGTATTAGTATGAAAAAGATAGATTGTCATATGCATCTAATTGAAAATATTCATGGAATGTCTTCAAGAGGATATTTAAGAGATTTAGGTAATGGTTGTGGAATATATGAGACAGGTGATATCGTAAGAATTATTCCAGAAGAATATGGAGCTTGTGTTACACCAGAATTATTAATAGATATAATGAATCAAAACGATGTTGAATTTGGTATTATGCTACAAGGGCATTATGCAGGAGTACAAAATTTATATTCTTATGAGGCAATGAAAAAATACCCTAATCGTTTAATCGCATCAGCTATGATAGATCCTTTTTATAGAAAAAATAAAGAAATTAGAAAAAATCTTTTTGAAAATTTAAATATTAAAATAATTAAAATGGAAATGAGTAATTCCTCAGGAATAATGTGTAATCATCCTACTGTTGATTTAAATGGTGAAATAATGAATGAATTATATTCTTATATAGAGGATAAAAAACTAATACTATTTATCGATATTGGAAGACCTAATAATGATTGTTATCAAATCGATGCAATAAAAGATGCAATAATTAATCATCCTAATATTACATTTATTATTTGTCATTTAATAGCACCACAGGGAAATGATTTAGATTTATTTAAAGAAAATATCAATAAACTAAAGCTAAATAATTGTTATTTTGATATTGCTTCATTATACAATAATATTAAAGATCCTTATCCATTTTTAGAAACTCAAAAATATATAAAGGAAGCTATTAATATTGTTGGAAGTAATAAGATATTATGGGGAACTGATTTTCCTTCAGCAATGAAAAATAATAGCTATAAGGATTCTTATAAATATATTGAAGAATCAAATATATTAAATGATGAAGAAAAGACTAATATTTTATATAATAACGCTAAAAGTTTATTTGGAGATTTACTATGAATAAAAAAATCAATATTAAAAAAACATCAATAACTAGCTTATTAATTATTTTAATGTTTATTTTATATCCTTTAGGAATAATAATTGGTAATTTATTTAGTGATAAATATTATTTATATATAACATTACTGATAATTAATACTTTTGTAGTTGTTTTTGTTATTATTAATGCTATTATTGGAAAAATAATAAACTATAAAATGAATAATAAAGACTTTGAAAAGACATTAAATGAAATTACTAAAAAGAAAGAAAAAATTTCTGATACTAAAAAGAAGCTATTTCAAATAACAAGAAGCTATAGAAATATTTATTTTTATTGTATTTTCTTTTATTCTTTTTTATTATTAATATTATTTTGTAATGGTATAGCATTTGATCCTAGTATAGTAGATAGTGAAAAAATAATAGAAACTTTATATTTTTTATCATTTATATATTTTGTAATAGTATATCTTTTAATAGGAATTTGTTTTATTACAAGTATTATTAATCATATATCTGAAAAAAATAAGGATTCTAAAGAAGAATATTTAGAGGTGAAAAAATTTATTAAAAATATATTTATTGAAGAAGGAATAAATAATAATATTAAAATAAATATTATAAGTCAAGCTAATGTTGGTATTATAAGAAATAATAAGGAAATCACTATTTCAATAGGAGTACATATATTAAAATTCTTTACAAATGATGAAATTAGGTCCATCATTTATCATGAAATAGCTCATTATAAGGATGAAGATTCTGTTATTTTTGAAAAGAAAGCTAAATATAAAGAATTAGCAGAAATTCTTTTATCTAATTCAGTTTATACATATATATGTCCATATATTTCATATATTGGATTTAATAATTTAATATTAGAAAATTTAATTAATATATATTATGAGGAAAATGCTGATAAATATGTTTTAGGAAAAAATTGTAATAATGATTATGCAAATGCTTCAATTAAATTATTTGGAATTGGACTTATTTCTGAAAGAAATTTAGGTAATATTGATTATTTAATTGCTAAAGAGGGAAAATGGACAAAAGAAATTATTGAAGCTTATTTTAATAATATTGCAAAACTATATAATGAACATTTAGATTTCTTTATTTTAGCTTCAAAGAAGCATTTAAAGGCTAATTTTGACACTCATCCTAATGTTAGAGAAAGAGTCTCAAGATTTAAATCAAAAGAATTAAATCCAAAAATAGAAAATATTCATACCTTTGATGATGATATATTTAAATTTTATGAATTTATTAATTCAAATTATTTTGATGATAAATCAAAGTATAATTTTGATAATTATATTAAAGATTATGAAAAATATATAGATGTTAGAGATAACCTTGAAAGTATTGAAGAATTGAAATTCTATATAGAACAAGCAATGAGTTACGGTGATTATGAATATGCAAAAAAATATGCATTAAAATTATTAGATTTTAATCCTAATGATGATTCAGCAAAATATATTCTAGGTAATATATATTCTATGATAGATTTTTCTGATGAATGTATTTCATATTTAGAATCATTAATAGATAATAATACAAAATATAAATCAAACAGTATTAATATTTTAGGCCAATATGCTTTAATGTCTGGTAAAGAGGAATTAAGAGAAAAGTTAAAAAAGCTATTACCTAATGCTAAAAACAATGATAGATATTTAAATAAGGCATTAAGTTTAAAATTGGGAGAAAAATTAATTCCTTTTGAAAATGAAGAGGTTACAAATCATATTATTGAAATAGTTAAGGAATGTGAATATATTAAAGAAATATCTATTGGTACAAAGAAATATAAGAATCAAATTGTACATCATATTTTAGTATTTTATGATTTAAATAATAAAGATAACAATGATAATTTTAATGAGGTAATTGATAAAGCTTTAGCTTATATTAATTCATTAGATGAGATATATAATATATTTCCTATTTATTATAAAATGTTATCTAAAATGCATAAATATAGAAGAAAACCGTTATCTAAATATATAATTAATTCAAGGTAGTTATAAAAAATTAAAAAATTAAAAAAATAATTTGACATTGAAATGATTATCATTTATAATTACTTTGTTGTAACATGCACCACGTAGAAAGGGTTCTAAATGAGTATACTCTACCCTAATAGTGTGTCTTAAAAATAATAAGGAGGTAATACGACATGTATGCAATTGTAGAAACTGGTGGAAAGCAAGTTAAGGTTGAAGTAGGCCAAGCAATCTATGTTGAAAAGCTAGAGGTTGCTGAAGGTGAAACTTATACTTTCGATAAGGTTTTATTTGTATCTGGTGATGATGTTAAGGTTGGTGCTCCATATGTTGAGGGTGCTACTGTAGCTGCAAAGTGCGAAAAGCATGGTAGAGGTAAGAAGATTACAATCTATAAGTATCGTCCTAAGAAGCACAGTGCTTCTAAGAAGGGTCATCGTCAATCATATACTAAGTTAGTTGTTGAAGCAATCAACGCTTAATTATGACTGAATATAGTGTAATCTATAAAAAGGATGAAGGAACAGTAGAACTAAAAGGACATAGTGGCTATGCTGATCATGGCTTTGATATTGTATGTGCTTCTATTTCAACTGTTACGATTATGACCGCTAATCTATATGAACGTTTAGAATTAGGTTACAACATTCTAGATTTAGTAGTAGAAGAAGGATATTTTAGATTACAGGTCAAATTAAACGATAAGGTTTCAAAAGGAATTTTTGAAAATTTAGTTGATGCCTTAGATAGTTTACAGGAGCAATATCCTAAATATATTAAAAAAAAGAACTAGGAGGATTTTAATATGTTATTAAAGCTTAACATTCAATTATTCGCTTCTAAAAAAGGTGTTGGTTCTACTAAGAACGGACGTGACTCAGAAGCTAAGCGTTTAGGCGCAAAGGCTAGTGATGGCGAAGTTGTTTCTGCAGGTTCAATTTTATACCGTCAAAGAGGTACTAAGTTTTTCCCTGGTACAAATGTAGGTCGTGGCGGCGATGATACTTTATTTGCTAAGGTAACTGGTACTGTAAAGTTTGAACGTAGAGGACGCGACAAGAAGCAAATTTCTGTTTATCCTATTGCTGAATAATATATAATTGTGCCCAAAATGCTTGGGCACTTTTTTTAAATTTTAAGGTAGGTGAATTTTATGTTTGTCGATCAAGCGAAGATGGAGCTTGAAGCTGGTAAGGGTGGCAATGGTATTGTTGCTTATCGTAGAGAGCTTAAGGTTGAAAAGGGTGGACCCTTTGGAGGCTCTGGTGGTAAAGGAGGCTCAATTATCTTTAAGGGTAATGAGGGAATGTCCACACTATTAGATTTAAGATATAATAGAGTATTAAAGGGTAAACCAGGTGAAAATGGTAAAACCAAAGGACAATTTGGAGCTAATGCAGAGGATACTATCGTTTTAGTTCCAGTTGGTACTACTATTTTTGATGATTCTACTAATAAGGTAATTGCTGATATAACTGAGCATAATCAAGAAGTAGTAGTATGTAAAGGAGGAAGAGGCGGTAGAGGTAATATGGCCTTTGCCTCTGGTACTTATAAATGCCCTGATTTCTGTGAAAAGGGTGAACCTGGTGAAAAGAAAAATATTCGATGCGAGCTAAGAGTACTTGCTGATTGTGGATTAGTAGGTTTCCCAAGTGTAGGTAAATCTACATTGATTTCTGCAGTATCTCAAGCTAGACCTAAAATCGCAAGCTATCATTTCACAACATTAGTACCAAATTTAGGTATGGTTCGTTTAAATGATGGTAGAGATTTTGTAATGGCAGATTTGCCTGGTATTATTGAGGGTGCTCACGAGGGTGCTGGATTAGGACTACAGTTTTTGCGTCATATAGAACGCTGTAAGGTAATAGTACATGTTATTGATATGGGTGCTGTAGATGGAAGAGACCCTTATGAGGATTATTGTATTATTAATAATGAACTTAAGGAATATAAAATGAATCTTTCTAAACGTCCGATGATAATTGTTGCGAATAAAATGGATGTAGAAGGTGCAGAAGAAAATCTTAAGAAATTTAAAGAACATGTTAAAGAACCAATAATTTGTATCTCAGCCTATGAAAAGAAGAATCTTGATGAATTATTATATAAAATTGCTGATACATTAGAAAATACAGAAGAATTTAGCTTATTTGAAGAGGATGAGCTTGATGTCGTTGAATATGGCTTAAAGGAAGAAAAGAAATTCTTTAATATTGAAAGACAAAGTGATGGAATTTTCAATGTGACTGGTGATGGAATATTACGTTTATTTGAAATGACTGATTTCGATTCAGATACTGGTAGAGCTCGTTTTGCTAGACAATTAAGAAGCTATGGAATTGATGATGAATTAAGACGATTAGGTGTTAAAAATGGAGATACTGTAAGAATCTTCGATTTTGAATTTGAATTTATTGATTAATCAATATACTATAATTAAAAAATGGACAATAGCTATGAAAAATTCATACTTATTGTCCTTTTTTAATAAAATGATATATTTTATTTTAATATTTCATTTAAACCTAAACTATTTATTATATTATAATATTCCTCTTCATTAACAATATTCATTTGAGAAATATTTCTAATATTAGCTTCTTTAGCTAAATAAATAATATCATCTAAATTATTAGGATTATCTAGTAAATAAACATTAACTAATTTTTTATAATCATTTTTTAAGGCATATAGTCTTGCATGTCCATCAAGCGCGATATATTCTTCATCAATAATACATACAGGAATACAAATATTATCTATAGGAATATATTTTTCAATATTATCAATTTTTGTATCAATAATAAAAAGATTACTTGGTTGAATACAATCTATTGGAAGCTTAAATGTTGGTGTTTTTTCAAAAGCTCTATAAAAGCTTCTTGATTCATTATAAAAGGTATCAATATTTAAATTATATTCTCTGAATTTATTTATAGCCTTTTCAACATAAAATAAATTATTTGTTATTATTTTAGCTTCATTTTTATTTATATCAAATTCATAATAATATCTTTCATTATTATTTATAATTGTTATACAATTACCTAATAATCGATTTTTTTCTGAATAAATTATATCTTTTCTATCAATAAATATTTTCATAAGCTTTACCTCGTTTTTATTATAATAAAAAATAAAAAAATAGCAATTATTTTTGTAATAGAAGTATAATTATGATAAAATAATCTTAATATTATTTGGAGGCATTTTATGGATGAGATAATAAGAGAAAAAATACTTAAAAATTTAGAAAAAAATTCAAGAATAGATTTACATGATTTAGCTATAATGCTAGATTGTAGCGAAGTAGAATTAGTTAATGAAGTAAGTAAAATGGAAAATGAAGGAATTATTTGTGGATACCACACACTAATTAATTGGGATAATACAAAAAAAGAAATTGTTACAGCTTTAATTGAGGTTAAGGTTACTCCTCAGAGAGGTTTAGGATTTGATATGCTAGCAGAAAGAATTTCTAAATTTAATGAAGTAACTAGTGTTTATTTAATGAGTGGTGGTTTTGATTTTATGGTTCTAATTGAAGGGAAATCAATGAAGGAGGTTTCTCGATTTGTCTTTGAAAAGCTTGCGACATTAGATTCAGTATTATCAACCTCTACCCACTTTGTTTTAAAGAAATATAAGGATCATGGAGTCGAGCTTTTTGAACATAAAAAGGATGAAAGAATGTTGGTGAGTGCCTAATGCGTGATTTTCTTTCAAATGTAGTTAAAGAAATAAAGCCTTCTGGAATTAGAAAGTTTTTTGATATTGCTAAAACTATTGATGGTGCTATATCACTTGGTGTTGGTGAGCCTGATTTTGATACTCCATGGCATATTAGAGAAGAAGGAATATATACTCTCGAACAAGGAAAAACAATCTATACCTCTAATCAAGGATTAAAAGAATTAAGAATAGAAATATCTAATTATTTAGAAAGAAGATATAATCTAAAATATAACTATGATAGTGATATTTTAGTTACTGTTGGTGGTAGTGAGGCAATAGATGTAGCCTTAAGGGCTATGATTAATCCTTTAGATGAAGTAATTATTACTACTCCATGTTATGTATCTTATGAGCCTTGTTGTCTTCTTGCAGGAGCGAAAGTAAAAACAATTCCTTTAAAAAATGAAAATGAATTTAGATTGACACCAGAGGAGCTTGAAGCAGCTATTAGTGATAAGACTAAAATATTAATAATAAATTATCCTAATAACCCTACAGGAGCTATAATGGATTATTCTGATTTAGAGGCTATTAGTGAAGTAATTATTAAGCATGATTTATTTGTTATATCTGATGAAATATATTCTGAATTATCATATTATAATAATCATGTATCAATTGCCAATATTCCTAATATGAAGGAAAGATGTATTGTCATAAATGGATTTTCAAAGAGCTATTCTATGACTGGTTGGAGATTAGGCTATGCTTGTGGACCTAAAGAAATAATTGCCCAAATGACAAAAATACATCAATTCGCAATAATGTGCGCCCCAACAAATAGTCAATATGCTGCAATTGAAGCTCTAAAAAATGGTGATAATGATGTAAAAGAAATGAAGGATGCCTATAATGAAAGAAGAAGATATGTTTTATTTCGATTAGAAGAAATGGGACTTCCTTGTTTTACTCCAAAGGGAGCATTTTATGTTTTTCCTGATATTAGAAAATTTGGACTTTCAAGTGAGGAATTTGCATTGAGATTATTAAATGAAGAAAAGGTAGTAGTAGTAGTACCAGGTAGTGCCTTTGGTGTAAGTGGAGAGGGCTTTATAAGATTATCCTATGCTTATTCAATTGATGATTTGAAAAAAGCCTTAGAACGAGTTGAAAGGTTTATTAATAACTTATAAAATATGCATTTTTATGCATATTTTTTTAAGTAAGCATTTTATAAATTGAAAATACTAATCTATTATGTTAGAATAATTAAGTGTTTGTTAGAAAGGAATTTATTATGGAAAAGTATGAAATAAATAAATTTGTAGAAGAATATAAAATAAAGCTAAATGATTTATTTCAAGCCTTTAATATTGAAACGAAAGCTCCTGAATTAAAGGAATTAGAAGCTAAAATAGAGGATTCAAATTTTTGGAATGATCCAAATAATGCTCAAGCTATTATAGCTAAGGCTAATGCTATTAAAGAGGTTGTTAATAAATATAATAAAGCTAAAAATATTTATGATGATATTTTATCCTTAATAGATATGTTAAATGAGGATCCTGAGGCCCAAATATTAATGGAATCTGAAATGGAAGAATTTAAAGAATATATGGCCAAGCTTGAAGAGGATGCCTTATTAAGTGGAAAATATGATTTTAATGATTGCATTTTAGAACTTCATCCAGGTGCTGGTGGTACAGAATCTATGGATTGGGCTTTAATGCTATATCGTATGTATACTAGATTTTGTCAAAAAAAGGGATTTAAGGTTCAGCTACTTGATTATCAAGCAGGAGATGAGGCCGGTATCAAGAGTGTGACAATGTCTATAAGTGGTGCTTATGCATATGGATTATTAAAATCAGAAAGAGGAGTTCACCGTTTAGTACGTATTTCTCCATTTGATTCAAATGCGAGACGCCATACTTCATTTTGTAGCTGTGATATTGCCCCTCAAATTGAAGAAGCAGATGATGTTGTGATTAATGATGAGGATGTAAAAATTGATACCTATTGTTCATCTGGTCCTGGTGGACAGGGAGTAAATACAACCTATTCAGCTGTACGTGTAACTCATAAGCCTACAGGAATAGTTGTTACATGTCAAAATGAAAGAAGTCAAATAAAGAATAAGGATATTTGTTTTAAAATATTAAAATCAAAGCTTATAGAGCTTGAGATAAAAAAACAAGAAGAAGAAATTAGAGCTCTTAAAGGAGAACAAATGGGTATTAATTTCGGAAGTCAAATTAGATCTTATGTATTTTGTCCTTATACATTAGTAAAAGATCATAGAACAAACTATGAAATGGGAAATATTGATGCAGTAATGGATGGAGATATTGAAGGATTTATGCAGGCTTATTTAAAATATATGGCAGGTAATGGTAATGAATAATAATTTTTTATTAAAAAAATTAAAACAATATAGCTTAATCACCTTTGGTGTAGCATTAATGAGTATTGGTTTTTATTTTTTCTTAGACCCAGTAAATTTATGTATTGGTGGTGTAATGGGTTTAGCTACAATTTTAAAACCATTCTATAGTAGATTAGGTGATTGGTTTACAACTAGTATCTTTATGTATATTGTAGATATTATTTGCTTAATAGTAGGTGCTATTTGTCTTGGAAAGGATTTCTTTGTAAAGACAGTATATGCTACCTTATTATCTCCTACAATAATATTATTACTAGAAAATACTTGTGATCAATATTTCTTTTTACAAAGTATTTCTGATTTTAGCATTATTGATGGTGTAATTTCAGTAGGTACTTCTACATATATAGTTTGTCTTGCAGTATCAATAATATGTGTTGGCTTAGGAATCGGTATTGCTATTAAAAATAATGGCTCTACAGGGGGTCTTGATGTTGTTCAACAAATATTATCAAAATATTGTCATGTTCCATATTCAATTTCAATGTATTTAACTGATTGGGTCATTGTATTTATTGCTGGATTTAATGTTTTCCATGGACTTCCAGGCTTTGGTTATAACCTAGAATTAGTGTTGTTTGGTTCTTTAGGAGTGATTGGTAATGGTTATTTAATAGATAGAGTATTGTTAAACGCTAAAGCTAGAAGAACAGTTTATATTATTACATCTAAGCCTGAAGAAATGAAGGAATTAATTTACAATACTGCAAATCGTGGTGCGACATTTGTAAATGTGACAGGAGCATATACAAAAGAATCCTATACAATGCTAATATGTACAATGGATAAAAATGAAGCATATAAGGTTACCCCACTAATAGAAACAATAGATAATAAAGCCTTCAGCTTTGTTACAAGCTGTAAGGAGGTTAAGGGGGAATATAATTGATAATTAATTCTCTTGATAGAATAGAAAATTCATCTAATTATAAAGTCATTATAGATAATGAAAAATATATTTTAGATGAATCGGTTATTTTAAAATATCGATTATTTCCTAATACAACTATAGATGATTCAATTATAGAGTCATTAATAAAATATAATGATTATATTAATTATTATAATAAAGCCTTAAATTATGCTGTTAAATATGCTAAACCAAGTAAGGCTATTAGTGATTATTTATTATCAAAAGCTTGTCCAAATGATTATATTCCATTAATAATTAAGGAATTACAGGATAAAAAAATACTTAATGATGATATTTTATGTAGAAGCTATATAAGCTATTTAATAACAAATTATAATGGTAGATTAATGATATCAAAAAAGCTTTATGAAAAGGGCTTTACAAAGGAAGTAATTAATAATTCAATGGAAGCAATTGATATTAATTTATACAATGAGGCATTAATGAAGTGCTATAATAAGAATAAGAATAAATATAATAAATATGATTCTTATATTGCAAAACAAAAGCTAAAAAATTATTTATTATCTCGAGGTTATACAATTAATGATATCTCAATAATTGAGTTTGAATAAAATACTTTTTGTAGTATAATAACGTTATGGAATATTATAAACAATTAAAGAGGTAAAAAATGAAAAATAATCAAAAAGAAAATGATTTTTTTACAAAAGAGATTATGGCAGAGGCTTTATTAAGATTATTAAATAAGAAACCATACGATGATATCAAAGTTGTAGAAATTGCAGATACTGCGGGAGTATCAAGGAGCTCTTTTTATAGGTATTTTAATAAAAGCACTAAAAAGGATTTAATTTTAGAATATATTATTTATTTATGGGATATATATATTATAAATAAGGATAATAAGTCATCATTAGATAAAGCGTTTCTAATATTACTTGAATTTATTTATAATTATAAAGATATTTTTATTATATTAAATAAATCTGGATTAAATGATATTATATTTAAATTAATATACCATATGGAGAAAGATCTAAATGATTTAGAAGATGTAGTAAAGGCTTTTATTGCAGGAAGTATTTATGGATTAGTAAACTACTGGATTTCAAATGATTTTAAAACCAGTCCAGAAGAAATTGTAGATATATTTTTAAATTTAAAGAGGGATTAAATATGAGTAAAACAAAAGAAGTAAGAAGATTATCTAAATGGGCAAACAAAAACTATCCAGAATTTCAATATGAATATGCACTTAAGCTTTTAAATGGAGAGGGAACAAAGGAAAATAAAGCTCTAGGCATATATTTTATGACAGCTAGTGCTTGTAATGGTTATCCAAAGGCCATAGAATATCTAAATACAAAGAATTCACCTTCAAACTAATTGAAGGTATTTTTTTTAAATTTGGTATCTATAAATTAATAATATGTGGTAAAATTGATTGAAGATAAGTATTTTAATAGCATTTTGAGGCTTATGAAAATATGTTCTAATAATGAATAATATCAATAATCTTAATAATTATCAGATAAGAGAAATTTTTGATTAAAAATAAATATATTGAATTAATAGGTTTCATTAAAAAGAGTATTGAAAATAATTTAGGATTTTGTTATTTGAATGGCATAGGAATTATAATGGATAAAGAAAAATCCGATTATTGGTTCAAAAAAGTGAAGGAATAAAGGAGGAATAATTGTGAAATCAAAGGTATATTTTACAAAAGAAATTACACCAGATGCAGTACTAAAATTATATAAGCTTCTTAATTATAAATTAGAAGGTAATACCTGTATAAAGGTTCATTCAGGTGAACCTGGTAATCAAAATTTTTTAAGACCTGATTTTTGGAGGCCTATAATTAATGAGGTTAATGGTACTGTTGTAGAATGTAATACAGCTTATGAAGGAAAAAGAAATACTACAAAGGAACATCTAAAGACCTTTAAGCTACATGGTTGGGATCAATTTAGAATTGATTTGTTAGATAAGGAGGGGCCTGATTTAGTATTAGATATTCCCAATGGTAAAGTAATAAAAACAAATTATGTTGGTAAGGATTTAGCAAATTATGATTCAATGCTAGTATTATCACATTTTAAGGGGCATCCAATGGGAGGCTATGGTGGCGCTTTGAAACAATTATCAATAGGTCTTGCTTCTAGCTTTGGTAAAGCATATATTCATGGAGCTGGAGAACCAGATAAAATTTGGTCTCAGGAACAAAAAAAATTTTTAGAGGCAATGGCAGATGCAGCAAAATCAATTATTGATTATTTTAATGGAAGGATTATTTATATAAATGTTATGAAAAATATGAGTGTTGATTGTGATTGCTGCAGTGTTGCAGAAGACCCATGTATTAAGGATATAGGAGTATTAATTTCTTTAGATCCTGTGGCAATAGATCAAGCTTGTATTGATTTAGTATATAATTCTAATGATGAAAAGAAATCACATTTAATTGAAAGAATTGAATCTAGAAATGGAATTCATACAATTGAGGTTGCAGAAGATTTAGGCTGTGGTAGTAGAGAATATGAATTAATAAATATTGATTAAATTTATAATTTTAAGGAATAATGAAATAATTATTCCTTTTTTGTCGTTTTAATAGCTAACTTAGTGAATTAATTTGAATATAATATAATAAAATGATAAAATATAAAAAAAAGATTTTGCCTATTTTTAGTATATTAATACTAATAATTAATTAAATAAGAGGTATTTATGGAAAAACACGATGTATTATTAACAGAAACTAAGCTATTTATACAAGATTTGTTGGCAAATATTAATATAAAGGATGATATTAAAAACATTATTAATTATTGTATAAAAGAAATTAGTGTTTTTACAGATTCTAAAGCAGTTACAATTTATAAGGCTGGTATAGAAGAATATTCAGTAAATAATATTTATAAATTAGATGATTCAAATATTTTAAAAAAAGATGAAAAAATAGAAACTATAAAAGAAAGAAAATTAGATTCTTGGATTGAACGTTTAAAAGAAAATAAGCTTGTATATGTAAAAAATAAAAATGAGTTAGTAGATATATTACCAAATGAATATGATAGAATGACAAGAATTGGAATTAATTCATTTATGATAATTCCTTTATATACAGATGAAGAACTTCCTGTTTGTTTATGCTTAATTAATCCCAATTTTACTAGATTATCATTAGATGAAAAAACTTGGATTTATTTAGGAAGAGAAATAGGAAGATTTTATGTAGAAGAAAGAAAAGATCGCAAATATTTATCATTTATGAAGGGAATACGTTCTAGTAATTTATCAGAATTTATTGTTGATATAAAAAAGCTTCATTATGAAGCATTACGAATAACTGATTTATTAAAAAACTATATTCCACAAGAAGGAAATTGGGATTGGTTAATTAATTTTTATGCATCAATTATTAAACCAGAATATAAAGAAATATTTCTTAGAAAAACATCTAAAGAATATCTAACTGAATTTCTTTCTACAGAAAAAAGCTCCTTTTCAATAGATATTGAGCGTGAGGTCAATGGTAATAGTATTTGGTTTAGACTTGATTTTTCTGTTGTTTCATTAGATGAAAATAATAATTTAGAAAGCTTTATTGTTTTAGTTAAAGATATTACACAAATGAAATATGAAGAAGAAGAAAAACAAATAATGGTAAAGGCCTTAAGTAGTATTTATAAAGCATCCTTTATTATTGATCTTAAGAAGCAATTAGCATATATTATTAATAATTCTGAAATAATGAATAAATTTTATCAAGATAAAGTCATAGATTACGATTCATTTTCTGAAAAATTTATTAGATTTATAGTTGATGATGGTTATCAAGCATTAATTAGTGAATTTATTAGATTAGATACATTAGAATCTAGACTAAAAGAAAAAAAGCTTTTATCTTGTGATTATTATAGTAAACAAATTAATTGGGGAAGAATTATTTTAGCTCCAGCAAAGAAGGATAATAATGGTTCATTAGAAAAAATTGTATTTGCAATACAGGATATCACAGAACAAAAGAATAAAGAGGAATGGATGCAATATAAAATGGAGCATGATGAGTTGACCGGTGCATTTAATCGTATTGCATACAATAGAATGACAAGACAATTAAATATTGATAATACTCCCTATTCTTTAATATTATTAGATATAAATAAATTTAAATCTATCAATGATACCTATGGCCATGATGTTGGAGATAATGTATTATCATTTCTAACTTCAGTTATTAGTAGTAAAATTCAAATGGGTGATAGTCTATTTAGATTAGGTGGCGATGAATTTGCAATAATTTTAAATAGATTAACTATAAATAATAAAAATATCATTGTAAAAATAATTGATAATATTAACAATGAAATTATGCAAACATCAAATATTGTTCCTGCTTTTTCAATTAGTGCCGGTGTTACCTTTTCTTCATTTGGCTATGATGATACTATATATCATAATGCGGATAAAGCATTATATTATACTAAAGAAACTAAAGGTTTAGGTTATACAATATTTGAAGAAATAAATTAGGACTTAAAAGTCCTTTTTATTTATCATTATAAAATATAAAAATGCAATATAATTCATTAAATATTAAATAATATCCATTATAAAGAAGTTATATTTTATTTGAATTATTCATATTATTAATTGAATATGAGAGTGAGGATATTATATGAATGATTCAATGCTAATGATTTCAAATCGAATGAAGAATGAGTTTTATGTGGGAGTTGTAGGTTCAAATAGATCAGGAAAGTCTACTTTCCTACAATCATTCTTTAGATTAATGGTATTACCTAATATTACTGATGAATTTTTAAAACAAAAGATTATTGATGAATTGCCACAAACCTCAGCTGGAAAGCAAATAATGACAGTTGAGCCAAAATTTATTCCATCAACTAATCTAGAATTAAACATCTCTGATACTATTATGAATATCAGATTTGTAGATTGTGTAGGTGAAATTATCCCATCAAGTGAGGGATATGGAACTAATAAAGAACCAAGACTTGTTAAAACCCCATGGTTTGATGAGCCCATTCCTTTTAAGGAGGCAGCATCTATTGGTACTGAAAAGGTAATATGTAATCATTCGAATTTAGGCATTTATGTTACTAGTGATGGTTCATTTGGAGAATTTACTAGAACAGAATATGAAGAAATAGAGGATTATTTGTTGCCAAAAATAAAGGAATTAAATAAACCCTTTGTTATAGTTTTAAATACTAAAAATAAAGAAGATTCAAAAGCTTTAGCTTTAGCTAAAAAAATAGAAGAAAAGTGGAATGTATCTTGTGTTACTTTATCAGCAATAAATATGACAGTAGAGGATTGCAATATAGTACTTAAGAAGGCTTTAGATGAATTCCCTATAGAATCATTAAGCTTTTCTTTACCTGACTATTTAGATTCTTTAGATGATGAATATCCATTAAAGAAAGAAATTAATAATTTAATTAAGGATACAGAGTCTAAATATAATAAAGTTAAGGATGTTAATAAATTATGTGATACCTTAAGAGATAGTAATTTATTTTCTAATGTTACTTTATCCTTGTTAGAACCATCAAAGGGTGAAGCTGATATTATTTTGGATTTAGGTGATGATAAATATCAGGAAATATTAAAGGATTTAATTGGAGATAAAATGAATTCTAAAAAGGATTTTATAGAATATCTATCAGTATCAAAAAAAGCGAATGAAATATATAATCAAGTAAAAACAGCAATAAATGATTCAAAGGAAAATGGTTATGGAATATCCATACCAAATATTAGTCAAATGGAATTATTAGAACCTTCAATTGAAAAGAAAAATGGAATGTATGGAATAAAAATGTCAGCTCAAGCTAAATGTATTCATATGATATCAGTAGATGTCTTAGCTTCATTCACCCCAATTATAGGTAGCTATGAACAAGCAAAGATGTTATTAGATTCAATAGAAGAAAATCCTGAAAAATTATGGAATATGGAATTTTTTGGAAAATCATTATCTGATATTGTAAATGATTCTATGAAATCAAAAATAAAATCAATTCCAGATAATTCAAAAGAAAAGGTAAAAAATGTGTTAGAAAAAATAATGAATACAGAAAGAAATAATTTAATAGCTATAATCTTGTAAATAATAAAAAAGCCTCAGAAATTGAGGTCTTTTATTATTTATAGGCATTTAATAAATTAGAAATATAAATCATAAGAGACATATCTTCCTCTTGCCAGATTCTTTCAATTTTATTTTCATAAAATGCTAAATATCCATAAATATTACCATTTTCATCCTTAATAGCACATAATAAAACAGATAATATTTTATTATTTATAAAGAAATCATATAATTCTTTAGAATCTCTTTTAATACAATATAGGCTATTATTATAGTATAATCCATATACATCTAATAAATCATATATTTTATTTGAAAAAACAGGAGTATTTAAAATAGGAGAATATATTACTTTATTGTTAATTGTAACTTGAAAATTAGTTGAAAGATAACTATTTATAAATTCTGAAAGCTTAATTATTCTTTCTTTTAAAGGAAGCTTAGAAGAAATAATATTATAAATTTGAGTATAAGCATGATACATTGGAATTCTTATAGGCTTAGAAATATCAATATCCTTATGCTTTTCATGTACATAAACAATAAAGCAGTTCCTACCCTTCATTTTACCTCTATATAATGCCTTATCAACCTTTTCAAATAATTCATCAAAATTAGAAGCATCTTTTGGATATGATGCAGAGCCCATTGTACCTGTAATCATTGGACTAATACTATCTAGCTTAATAGTTCTTCTTAATACGCTTTTTTCACCATAAATAGAATGAATAAATTTATAGGTATCATCATAGGTTCCTTCACCTAAATAAACTATAATGAATTCATCGCCGCCAAAACGACCTACTATTCCTCTATCCCCAACATATTCAACAAGCTTATCTGCAATTTCAACTAATACTTTATCACCATTACTATGACCATAATTATCATTGATTAGTTTAAAATTATCTAAATCTAGCATAATTAATGAGAAGATTGTATTATTTTCAATTAAATAATTAATATAATTAAAAATATGTTTTCTCTGTACAACCTTAGTTAAGGAATCTAATATCTCGTCATAGACATTAGTTATATTCATATTTTTAAAAAATGGAATTTTACATAAAGTTTCTTCGTTATACATAAAATCACCTCTCAATAAAAAAAATCAGTATAACACCAAATACTGACATATTTGCAACTGGCTGCCATTTTACAGGCCCTATAGCTTTGCGTCGCCACGTTTCCATGGGTTTGCTAAAACGTTTACAATTTAATTATACATAATTATTTCAATATTTCAATAAAAAAAGATTATTTTGTCGAAATATTGCTTTTTATTTAAAATAATGTTCCTATGATGCTAATACATTGTGCTGATATTCATATAGGTTCTAAATTGGAATATTAATATAGAAAAGATATATCTGATAAAAGAAAAAGAGAATTATTTAATCCCTTTAGAGGATTTATTTTATCATTAGATGGAAAGTATTTAAATAAAACTAAAGCTTTATAAAAAGAATAATCTAATAATTAGCAAATAATATCTTTTACTTATAATGATAGTATAAAAAATAAAAAGCCATCATTTGATGGCCGATATTATAATTTTAATATTATTGCACTATTATTTGTTGAGCAGCTGTCACAATAACTATTCCTATTATTAAGCATAATCCCAATGATAAAATTAAACCTAAAATTGCAATTAATATCTTCATAGCAATACTTGTGGTGTTTCTCATTAATGTCAACTCTAAAATACCTGCAAGAAAAGTTACTAAAGCACCTAAAGCTCCACCTAATATTGGAATAATCGGAACAAAGCTTAAGATCATATCAATAATAAACGGTAATAGAATCAAAATAATTTCATACCATTTGATTTTTGGTACTACCTCAATTATTTGACTATTTACTCTGATGGTTGCCCCTTTTAGATAGTTTCCATTTAATTCTACGCTAGTTGGTTCTTCATCATTTTCATTTAGCATTCCAGAATATACGTTTTTAGAAATTTTTAAAAATTTTTCATTATTTATTGTTAAATTTTTTTTGCCAGTCCAAAAGCTTTCTTCATAAATAATTTGACCATATTTAGAGTCATTAACTATATTTTTCATAAACTATTGCCCCCTTTTTAAATATTATAATCTTGTTTATCTTTTATTGCAATATATATTTGAATTGTCAAATATATTTTTCAATTGTTAAAATAATTGATTATAGAAATATATTTTTTATGATGTTATAATTAAGAAAAATAATAAAAGCATAAGGTGGTTAATGATGGTATATATAAATATAGATGATTTTATAATGGCAATGAATCATTATTCAATTGAAGAAATAAAATTAGAAAATGATAAACAATATGAGGAATTAATAAATATTTTAAAATTAAATTTATCTGATGAAAAAAATGGAAAATTTTCTTATGCTTTAGGTTATTTTTATAAAAATGGTATTGGAGTTACAAAAAATATAAAGAAAGCTATTATGTATTTTGATATATCAGCTCAAAAAGGTAATGATGAAGCACAAGTACTAATGGGATATTTTTACGAAATTGGTTATGGTGTAAAAATGAACCTGCAAGAAGCCATTAAATGGTACACAAAAGCTGCAAATAATAAAAATATAAAGGCTCAAAGTAATTTGGGAAGTTTATATTTAAGACTTGGTGGTAATGAGAACAATAGTCTAGCTATAAAATGGCTAATGATGAGTGCAGTTTTAAATGATAAAGATGCTCAATATAATCTTGCAATATGCTATAGAGATGGTACTGGTGTTTTAAAAGATCTTAATAATTTTATATTTTGGATAAAAAAAGCAGCCGATAATAAAAATAGTTATGCCATAAATACATTAGGAGAGTCATATTTAGCTGGTGTCGGAGTAGAAGTAGATTATAATAAAGGCTATAATTATATTTTTTCTAGTGCTATGATGAATAATGTTAAAGCACAATTTAATTTAGGAACATTATATATAAATGGAATAGGTATAGAACAAAATTTTGAAAATTCATTTTATTGGTTTTTAGAGGCTTCTAAAAATAATGATAGAGTTTCACAATGTAATGTTGGATATATGTATGAACATGGTATTGGAACTAAACGTAATATCGAAAAAGCTATATTTTGGTATCAAAAAGCTATAGATCAAAATGAATCACGAGCTATGGTTAATTTAGCTAGTATATATTTATATAATGATAAATATAAGAATTATGATGCTGCATTAGAATTATTATTAAAAGCAGAAAAATTAGGAAATACTTATGCATATTTTTATATAGGAGAATATTATTTATTAAAAGAAGATATACAAGAAGCATTATGTTGGTATAATAAAAGTATTACATATAAAGACGCTAATTCAATGGTTAAGCTTGGTATGTTATATGAGAAGGGATTAGAAATAAATAAAGATGATTATATGGCATTTTATTGGTATAATGAGGCAATGAAAAATGATGATGAAGGAGCCTTTAATTTAGGTAGATGTTATTATTATGGAATTGGTACTAAAAAGAATAGCGATTTAGCAATAAAATATTTTAAAATGTCATCAAAGCTTGAAAATGGAGAAGCTTCATATTATTTAGGATTAATATATATTGAAAATATAATAGTTAATCCTAATTATAAAAAAGCATATAACTATTTTAAATTAAGTATCAAGCAAGAATCATTCAGTGGTTATTATGGTTTAGCTATATGCTATTTAGAGGGAATAAATGTTAAACCTAATATTAAAAAGGCTATTAAGAACCTTAATATTGCCTTAGATAATGGAATTAAAGATATCTATAATCTAAAAGATAAGCTTGAAGGACATAATATTTTAAATAAATGTTAGTGTAATTATATTTTTTATGTGAAATAATGTTAAATAATATGAATATTATTGTTATTTTATACAAATTAAAATATAATTAAATGTGCTAAATGAGGTGTTATAATGAAGAATAAGAAAATATATATAGGATTAATTTTAATGCTATTAATTATTAGCTTGACAAGCTGTAATTTATCAAATATATTAAATGATATTATCAATGCTAATAAAGCTACAAGTAGTGAGACTATATCATCTAATACATCAATATCAAAAACAAATATAGCTACAACTACTAGTACTACAGTATTACCATCAATTACTAATTCTACAACAAATAGTATAACTAGTAGTACTGATTCTAGTAGTAATATCGGTATAGTAGGGAATTATAATCAAAAGCTAATTAGCTTTAAGGATTTAACTCTCTTAAAGAGCTATATAGGAAATAATACAAATTTTGCTAGTACATTAAAGGTAAATACTTTATTTAATATTTATAATTATGATGGAAGTAGTCGTTCTAGCTTATATCCTAGTTATTTGGTATTATATAGCAATGCCTATTTAAAAATAGAAACTAAAAATAATGTAAAAATTCATGGCATTGAAGTTAACTATACATCTAATTCTTTTAATACAGTATATGATGATTTAGCATTATATCTAAATGATAATATGTTGACTCAAAATGGTTTTACAACATATGAGTTTGATGAGGGAGTATCAGGAATTGAATTAAAAGTGGATTCAAAAACGAGCTCTCAAGTAAGAATGGATTCTATTATCATACATTATTCTATTGATACAACTATATTATTTAATGAAGTTGATTTTGATAATTCACTATTTAAGGATGGAAAAGAAGATACTTTAGCCTGTGGTTATTTATTACCTTCACTTCCTACTAATAATAAAAATCCAAAAATATTAGTTATTCCAGTAGGATTAGATTCTTCAAAAGCTTCAAAAAGAGAAAGTATGCTTGATGATATTAAAATAGCATTTAATGGAGATTCTATATCAACCGGATGGGAAAGTGTAAAAAGCTATTTTTATAAATCATCTAATGGCTTATGTGATTTAGATATCACAGTATTAGATGAATGGTTTATTAGCTCAAAATATGATAATGTTAGTTTAAAGAATGATTATATAAGATATAATAACTATGAAATTGATGATGATCCAGTTGAAGCTTTATTACAAGAGGCAATTACATATTATGATTCTAAATATGATTACTCATTATTTGATTCTGATTCTGATAAGGCAATAGATTCTGTATGGCTAATTTATGATTGTGATATTGAAACTTCAGATGATTCACCATATTGGGCCTATACTACATCAAGTACTCTTCCATTTGATTCAAGTTCTATTAACGGATTAAATTCCAAATATGTTCATGATAATGTATTTGCTTGTTATTATGCATTTGCAAGTGTAGGTTTTATGGAACCAGGTGCTTATTCAAATTATAATACAGATAAAATATTAGTTGATTCACATACATATATTCATGAAACTGGTCATCTATTTGGTTTAGATGATTATTATGATTATAATGAGGATGTAGGCTGTAATAGAGGAATGTATGGTGCTGCAATGATGGATTATAATATCGGTGATATGGATCCGTATTCTAAACTATTATTAAATTGGATTAATCCTATAGTTGTAACAGGAGAAGGATTATCTTCAATTGATTTAAAATCTTTTGAAAATAATAATCAGGTTATTTTAATTGCAGATCATGAAATTACATCTATTTATGATAATTATTATTTAATAGAATATTATACTAATAGTGGTTTAAATAGTAATGATACTCCAATTAGAGGAGAGGGAATAAGAATTTTAAAGGTTAATTCAGAAATATATAAGAATAATCGAGGAGAAGCAGACTATTATCTTTCTGATTATTATGGTTCTGTTTTTAAATATAATAATACAGATACATTAACTCCTCAAATTGAAATGATTTATAATGGTAGTTTAAGTTCAATAGGTGAGCCTACTGTATTAACTGATAAAAATTTATTTATTAAGAATCAATCATATGAAGGACTATTTTTTACAATTAATGTAATTGATATTATAGAAGAATATGCTAGTTTAGAAATAGTTATTAGTTAATTTGTAAATACTATATAAGAGGTGAAATATGAGAAAAAAATTTTTATTTATTTTTGTAGCATTATCATTTATTTGTTGTCTTGTAAGCTGTAGAATACAATTTCCAGGTTTATCATATGAACAGTCATGGGTTCATTCATTAGATTATTCTTTTAGTGATAAAGATAAAGAAGAAATTGAAAATAGAATGGCAAAATTAGATGAATTAGTGATGAAAGATTCATATCAGGATTTAAATAATGAATATATAAGATTTATAAAAGGTGATGTATATTCAATTTTAACCTATCAAAGTCAAGCTTATTTAAAATATTCAATTGATATGAAAATGGATTCATATAATCAATATCAAGATATAACAAATTATTTAATGAAAATTGAAGAGTGGGAAACAAAATTTTATAAGAAAGTATATGATTCTTCTTTTAAAGAACAATTCTTTATAGGCTATAGTGAGGAAGAAATTCTTGATTTAATTAAAGAATATCCAAAGGAATATTATGATTTAGAAGAAGAAAATAATAAATTATATTCAGAATATGAAAGTATTAGTGATGTTGATGTTAATGAAAGAATACCTTCATTATATAAGGAGCTTGTTGTAAATTTCAATAAGCAAGCAAAGCTTTGTGGTTATGATGATTATAGAGACTTTGCTTATAAAAATGTCTATGGAAGAGATTATAAATATAATGATACAAAAGATTTTTCAAACTATACTAAATCCTATGTCATATCAGCATTAGAAAGAAAAATAAATGAATTTGATGAATTAAAATCTAAAGCATCAACTAAAAATATTAATGCAGTATCAAGCTTTGTTAGTGACAAATATACTGCTTATCAAGATGAATTTGAAAGCTTTGCAAAAGAAATTGGTGGAAGCTATTATCTTGCATATCAAAGCTTATTCGATAATGGCTATTATTATTTTTCTGATAATGGAATGGAAGGAGCCTATACAACATATTTAAATAATAAAAATACACCAGTATGCTTTTTCGGTCCTGGTTATCAAGATATTTCAACTGTAGTACATGAATTTGGTCACTATTATTCAATGCTACAAAGAGGAAATCAAGGTGGTTCCTTTGATTTAGCTGAAACTCAATCTCAGGCTAATGAAGCATTATTCTTATCATATTTAGTATCATATAAGAAATTATCTGATAAAACCCTTAGTATGATTAAAGATTATTATTTATCTGATTTATTGTTGACAATAGTCTTATCATCAATTGTTAATGATTTTGAGAATATTGTATATTCTTCAAATAGTCTTTCTGTTTTAGATTTAGATCAAACATTTATTAATGTTTGTGATAATTATGGTGGTTATGAACATTTAAAAGAACTTGTTGGCAATGATTTTGATGATTATTGGAGATTTGTTGTAGTTAATAATCCATTATATTATATTAGCTATTCAGTAGGCTTAATTCCAGCAATTAATTTATATCAATTAGGATTAAATGATTTCACTAAAGCAGCAAATATTTATAATAGCATAGTTATTTATGATTATAATATGCCTTATTTAGAATTATTAAATAATGCTGGCCTTGCTAATCCTTTTGATGAATCTTCATTTAGCGTATTTAATATTATTTAATTATGAATAAGTATGCATTAATAACAGGAGCCTCATCAGGTATAGGCTATCATTTTGCTATAAAATTAGATTCATTAGGCTATAATACTATTATAGTAGCAAGAAGAGAAGAAAGATTGAAGGAATTAGCAGTTAAATTAATTAATGATCCAGTTATAATTCCATATGATTTAAAAGATGAAGATAATTGTAAAAATCTATTGGAGAAAATAAAAGCTTATAATATAGAAATATTTATAAATAATGCAGGATTAGGAGATTTAAATTTGTTTAATGAAATGGATATTAATAAAGCTATTAGAATTATTGATGTTAATATCAAAGCTTTAACAATTTTATTCCATGGTTTATTAAATCAATTTATTAATAATAATAATGGAATAATAATTAATGTCTCTTCAATTGCAGGTTTACTTCCAGCTGGTCCTTACATGAGCGTATATTATGCGACAAAATCCTATGTGACATCACTTACAAGAGCAGTAGATTATGAAATTAAAAATAAATATAACATAAAAGTAAAAGCATTATGTCCAGGTCCTGTAGATACAGAATTTAATGAGGTTGCTAACTCTAAATTTAAATTAAAAAGTATCTCACCGGATAAATGTGTTAATTATACAATTAAAAAGCTTAAAAGTAAAAGAATAATTCTTACTCCAACAATAGGAGTAAGAATTACAGAATTATTTTCTAGATTTATCCCAATAAAATTATTATTATATTTTTGTAGTAAAAATCAGAAAAAGAAGAAATAATTATTTTTTATCCTTAAGAATTAAATATAATTTTAATAATGCTCTTTTTTCAATACGAGATACATAGCTTCTAGAAATATTCATTTTAGAAGCTATTTCTTTTTGTGTTAAAGCATTACCATTTAATCCATATCTTTTAGCTATAATATCATATTCTCTACTAGATAATTTTTTTAAAGCCTCATTTAGTTCCTTAGACATATGTCTTTTTTGATAGTTTTCATATAAATCTACATTAGGATCTTCAATTAAATCTAAAAGCTCCATTTCATTTCCATCCTTATCTATCGCAACAGGAGATTGTAAATATATAGTATTTCTTCTATTTTTATTACTTCTTAAGGTCATTAATATTTCATTTTCAATGCATCTTGTTGCATAGGTGGCTAAAGTATTATTATTTTTAATTTGAAATGTATCAACTGCTTTTATTAATCCTAAAATACCAATGGAAAGGATATCATCCTTATCTTCACTAGTATTTTCATATTTTTTAGCTACATGAGCTACTAATCTTAAATTATGCTCAATTAGCTTATTTCTAGCCTCCATATTTTTATTAATATGAAAATCATTTAAATATTTTTTTTCTTCCTCACTTGTTAATTTTTTAGGATAGGATTCACTTTTAATAGCTCCTAAAATTGGAAGTAAAAACAAAATCAATTTAAAAACTCCTTTATTTTGCTAGAAAATATTGTATAATATAAAATGAGGTATTGTGTAAATGATTGAAAAAATGATTCCAGATTATTATTATAAAACTATATACGATATTCCCTTCGATAAATTATATGAAGAAGGTATTCGACTTATTCTTACAGATTTAGATAATACATTAATTTCTTATCAAGAAGAATTACCAAATAAAGAATTATTTGAATTAAAGAATAAGCTTAATAAAATGGGATTTGAATTTATTTTAGTTTCGAATTCTAAAAAAAATAGAGTAGATAAATTTGCAAGTAATTACCAAATACCTTATGTTAAGTTTTCTTTAAAGCCTCTTAAAAGAGGAATTAAAAAGGCTATAAATAAAATAGCATCAAAGAAATATAATAATAATGAAATTGTTCTATTAGGAGATCAACTAATGACTGATGTATTTGGTGCGAAAAGATGTAATATTTGCGCAATACTAATAGAAGCAATTGATAAGAGTACTGATATAGGTCCTACTCAGTTTAATAGAAAGCTAGAACGTTTTTTTATTAAAAGAATAAAGAAGAAATATCCTAAGCTATATCAAGAGAGGTTAATGGAATATGATACTAAGAAAGTGTAAAGGTTGTGGAGCTTTACTTCAGGATGAAAAACCTGAAGAAATGGGCTTTATTCCTACTTTAACAAGTGAATCTAAATATTGCAAAAGATGTTATAGGATGATGCATTATAATGAATTGCCTAAGATTGTCGCAACTAATGAGGATTATGAGCATGTAATAGATGATGTAATTAAAAAAAATGGATTAGTTGTCTTTGTTGTTGATATTTTTCAATTTAAAGCTACATTTAATAAAAAAATGATAGATAAGCTTAGAAATAAAAATGTTATTTTAGTAGCAAACAAATATGATGTATTTCCTAAAAGCTCCAATATTGAGGCAATAGTTAATTGGCTTAGTCGTGAATGTGAAAAAATATTTTTTAAGGTAGATGCAATTCATATTGTATCTAGTAAAAAAGGGTATTTCATAGAAGATTTAACTAATACAATTGATTTAGCTAGAAAAGAAAGAGATGTATATTTTGTTGGTTGTGCGAATGTAGGAAAATCTTCATTAATAAATGCGTTATTAAAGAAGAATACCTCAATAAGAGAGGATGTAGTTTCTACATCAGTTATTCCTGGTACTACCTTAAAGGAAATTAGAATTCCATTTTTTGATGATAATAAAGCTTTTATTGACACACCAGGATTAATTAATGAAAATGATGTATTAAATCAATTATTACCTAAATCCTATAAAAAGATTCTACCTGAATCTGAATTAAAACCAATTACCTATCAGATTACAAATGGTAATTCTATTATGCTTGCGGGACTTGCCACTTTATCATTTGAGACAAATGATAAAATTTCTATAGTCGTATATGCATCAAAGGATTTATATATACATAGAACAAAAACTCTAAAAGTTAATGAATTATTAGAAACTCAATTAGGAAAATTATTAACTCCACCTTTAGAAGAAGAAAAAGATAATATCAAATATAAAGATGAAGAATATCATTTTGATGGTATGAAAAAGAAAAATATTTGGTTTTCTGGTTTTGGCTTTGTAACTATTATTGGTAAATGTAAGGTAAATGTTAAGCTGATTGATAAAACAGAGGTGTATATTACTGATGCGATTATCGGATAAGGTAAGATTATTATTAAAAGAAAAATATCCTAATCCTCTAGATAAGAGATATATTCATATTTTAGGAGTAGAAAAAATGGCAATTAAGCTTGCAAAAATGTATGGAGAGGATGTAGAAAAAGCTTCTATTGCAGCACTTATGCATGATTACTCTAAATATGATTCAATCGATGATGCATATGGCAAATTAAATGATGAGGATATTAATGAATGTAAGGAATATCCATTTTTGCTCCATGCATATTTATCAGCATATTATTATAAAGAATTAATTGGTGATGATTTAGATATTTTTAATGCAATAAGATATCATGTCTTTGGTAGGACAAATATGTCTTTATTAGAAAAAATAATTGTTATTTCTGATTATACTGAAGAAAATAGAAAATATTCTAATTGTGTTTTATGTAGAGAATTATTATTTGAAAAGGGAATAGATTATGCAATATATTTTTCTACTGAAAAAACAATAGAATATAATATGGGATTAGGTAAGAAGCCTCATCCAGTTCAATTAGAAATATTAAAAGAATATAAGGAGAAGATTAAATGAGTTTAGAAGAAGTATTATTAAATTGTCTTGGGCATGTTAATGCAAAGGATATTATAGTTTATGATATGAGTGAAAAATCACCATTTTATGAAAAGATGATTTTAGCCTCAGTTGATTCATTAAGACAAGCAACTGCTGTAGTTTCTTATATTGAGGATGAAACAGCTCAAAATGGTTATTCTATTAGAAATATTGAGGGTAGAGATTCTAGTTGGGTTTTAGTAGATTGTAATGATGTTATTGTATCTATTTTTACTAATGAAGAGCGTATGCATTTTGCTTTAGAAAAGATTTATATGGATATTCCATCTAGAAAAATTAATTAATAAAAATATATTGTATTATTATAAAATAAGCATTATTAAAAGGAACCAATTAAGGTTCCTTTTAGTTTTATTTATAGTTTTTTATCATTATTAATATTAAATATTTTTCTTATATTTTTATCTTTATTTAATACTACATATTCATTTATAGCATTAATAGAATAAATGGTATCAGCTTTGGCTTTGTTGATGATATCATCTAAAGATAAATTATATTCAATATTATTTATTAATATTTTTTGTTTATCTTTTTTCAATAATGTTGTATCAATCTTATTAGTATAAAAATAACCATTTAAATTATTTTTTTTATTTTTTATTCTAATATTTTTAACTGATAAGAATATCATTTTTAGAGATTTAAAGGAATTATTATAGAATTTATAATATTTCTTTTTCTTTTTATAGCATTTAATTAAATAATTATTTGAAATAAAGCATTTAAAAATTTTGATAATAGGATATTTGATTAATTCATACATATATTCATCATAATTAAATGCCATTGAGAATATTTTATCTAGTTTAATTTTTGTTAAATCTAAAGAATCATATTTTTTGGTATATATGAAATCTAGCATTCCTAATAAATCATCTATATTCTGATTATTATTAACTTTTAATTCTAAAAAAGGCCTTAAATATGATTTTAAAATATGAGATGATAACATTCCATATATTAACATTAGCTTATTTGGATTATAATGAAGATTAACATCAATAATACATTCAATAATAAAATCATTAAAATTTTTATCATTTTCAATTTTTTGGCTAAAATCAATACTATCTTTTTTTAATGAATCATAGCGATAATAATAGCCAATATTTATAAATGTAGCCATATTAAATATATTTGAATCATTTAAAATAAAATCTTTTTTTAGTGATTGATCAAGGCTTCTAAGTATATCCTTAAAGAAATAATATTCTATCATTGACCCCTTCATGTCATCACCCTCATTTTTTTTAATTATTATAACTTTTTTTCTTTTATTTTACAACGAAATATTGTAAAATATGTTTCGGGTGAATAATAATGAAGTTGTTAACAAAATCGATGCAGGAGACAATAGCAAGACAAATGAGTAATAAGGCTAGAGATATTGATGTGTGCCTTATATATGCATTAGATGGTTCTATGCCAAATGAATATCTACTTGATTGTCTCATGATGTATCAGAATAGAGATGGTGGCTTTGGTAGTGCTCTACATATTGATAACTATAATAAGAATAGTAGTGTATACCAAGTCTATGAAGCCTTTAGATTATTAGATATGCTTGGATTTGATAAGAATACTAATAATGAATTATTTCAAACTATTGTTAATAAAGCCGGTAATTATTTATATAATAGAATTCCACCTGTTAGTAATAAATGGAACCCTAATGTATTAACTAATAATGAATATCCTCATGCAAAGGATTTTACTTTTGGAGATGATGCAATAAAAAAATTTGGTGTTCATCCTTCAATGGCATTAGTAGGATATACTTTAGTATTATTTAATGAAACTAAAGCATATTATAAGAAAGCTTTAAAGCTTGCTTCAGGTTTAATCGATGAAGTTTTAACTAAAACTGAATTAACAAAATATGAATTTATTTCTGTTAATAGTTTTATTAATTCAATGAGAAAAATAAATTTATTTATTGAGGAAACCAATAAGCTTGAAGCTCATGTAATAGAGCTTGCTAAAAAAACTGTATCTTTAGATTTTAAAGATTTAGATGCAATTCATCCTATTGATTGTGCATTATATTTAAATGATAATGAATTAAACGATAAGAAGAATTTAGAGTTAGATTATATTATTGATAGTATCGCTCCTCATGGATTATGGGATCATTTAGAATCTTGGGGTTATAATACCTATGCTGAAGAGGATTCTGCAAAGATTAAATGGATTGGTGCTGATACTGTAAATAATTATTATATATTAAAAATAAATGGTAGAATAGAATAGAGGTAAGAAAAATGAAAAAAAGACCAGTTATGTTAATGATTATGGATGGCTATGGACTTACTAATGCTTCAAATACTAATGCAGTTAGTATGGCTCATAAGCCTAATTTAGATCGTATTTTTAGTGAATATGATACTAAAATTCTTGATGCAAGTGGTGAGGCAGTAGGATTACCTGAAGGACAAATGGGTAATTCTGAGGTTGGACACATGAATATTGGTGCCGGTAGAATTGTATGGCAATCATTATCAAGAATTAATAATTCTATTAAAACAGGTGAATTTAATAGTAATGAACCAATTTTAAATGCAATTAATAATGCTAAGAATAATAATACAAAGTTTCATATTTTTGGATTATGTTCTGATGGTGGTGTACATTCTCATACTTCTCATATTATCGCAATTGCTAAACTGGCTCATAAAATGGGTATTGAAAATGTCTATTATCATGCATTTTTAGATGGTAGAGATGTAGCTCCTAAGAGTGCTAAGATTTATCTTGAAAAAATTATTAATGAAGGTAATGTAAAAGTAGCTACTGTTGGTGGTAGATATTATGGAATGGATAGAGATAAGAATTATGATCGAATCCAAAAAGCGTATGATGCGATGACTATTTGTGAGGGTGAATATTTTGAAAATCCTCTTGATGGAATTGATGCTTCATATAATAATGGAGTTACTGATGAATTTGTTGTGCCATTTGTATCTTGTAAAGAGGGAATGGTTGAATCAGGTGATTCTGTAGTATTTGCAAATTTCCGTCCTGATAGAGCTATTCAAATTGCAACAGCAATTTCTAATCCTGAAGGAATTGTATACAATCCTGAAAAGCCATATCGTTTAGATACAAAGAAGGGACCAAGAAATGTTACTTTTGTTTCTATGATGAAATATGCTGATTCTGTTAAGGGAGAATTGGCTTTTGGATTACAAAAGCTTGATAATTTATATGGTGAGGTTGTATCTAAGGCTGGCTTAAAGCAATTAAGAATTGCTGAAACTGAAAAATATGCACATGTAACCTTCTTCTTTGATGGTGGTGTTGATAAGGAATTTCCAGGAGAAGATAGAATTTTAGTAAATTCACCAAAGGTTGCAACATATGATTTAAAGCCTGAAATGAGTGCTTATGAGGTTTGTGATAAGGTAGTTGAGGCTATTCATAGTGAAAAATACGATACTATTATTTTAAATTTTGCAAACTGTGATATGGTAGGTCACACTGGCGTTATTCCTGCAGTTGTAAAGGCAGTTGAGGTAGTTGATGAGTGTGTTGGTAGAGTAGTTAAGGCATTAGATGAGGTTGGTGGTGTTGCGTTAATCACTGCAGACCATGGTAATGCTGAAAAGCTTGAGGATGAAGCAGGTAAACCATTTACTGCTCATACTACAAACCCAGTACCAGTTGTTATTACTGATAAGAATATTCATATTCGTAATGGTATTTTAGCAGATATTACACCTACTTTACTTGAACTTTTAGGCTTAGAAGTACCAAGTGAAATGACTGCAAAATCATTAATTGTTAAGGATTAATTTATTAGACATTAGGGATATCTCTAATGTCTTTTTTATTTTATTAGTAAATTTGAAAATTTTGGTTGGAATAAAGTCAAGACTAAAAAGCCT
>CAMEJG010000003.1 GCA_945919465.1 uncultured Anaeroplasma sp.
AGTCTTGACTTTATTCCAACCAAAATTTTCAAATTTACTAATAAATAAAAAAGAGCCTTACTCGTGAATAAACGAGTGTGCGGCCCAGTCTCATCAACATAAAAAATAATACTTTGCTTTTCACTTATTAAAAGCTTTAATAAATCATTGATACCAATATTTTCTAATAATCTGTCATTAATATCCATACGACACCTCTATGTTTTTATTTTTTAATTATTAAATTGTATAAATGCTATTATTTCTAGACTTATTTTATAGTAGTTATTATAAAAAACAATAGAAATACTTATTTTAGATATAATTCTATAAAATGAAACTTTTTTGATAATAAATATAGAAAAAAACTCCGAAATTTTTTAGTAAAAATTTTGGAGTTAATTAATGTTATTTTATTATTGCTTCCTTAAAGGTTATTTCATCACATTGTACTTCTTTTTTTATTCCATTATTGTCTAATAATAAATGTCCATCTTTTGTAATACCTAGGGCTTTATATTCCTTATCATGATAAATTATTGTTCTATTAATAACCATACTATATTTAATGTATTCATTAATAATAGTATTATCATCTAAATGGATTAGCTTTTCGTATTCTTCTAATATTGTTGAAATTATAATTTCTTTAGATAATTTTTTTATATCATTTATACCTATAGAATTAAATTCTTTTTTAGAAGTCATATTAATGCCAATACCAATTATTGATGCTTGAAATTTATCTTCATAAATATCTTCAATTAAGATACCTGAAAGTTTCTTTTCATTAAAATAAATATCATTTGGCCATTTTATTGCAGGAACAAAGCCTAATCTAATAAAAGCAAGCTCCAGTGCTAGTGGAGCTATTATTTGATTAATATAATGCTTTTTAAAAACTATTGAAAAGCAAATATCATTATCACTTTTCCATACTCTATCAAATCTTCCTCTACCATTTGTTTGATTATCTGCAATTAAGATTGAATGGTCTTGAAATAAGATATGAGTAGCTTTTAAAAATGTATTAGTTGAATCTATTTCACTTACATGATAACATTTAAAATATTTAGAATAAGGATAATTATCTAAATATATACTAGTCATTTTTTAGATCCTTAATTAAGGCTTTATAGCCTTCTATATCAGATACATTATAGACCTTAATATTTCTATCAATTCTCTTAATAAAACCACTTAAGGCTTTTCCTGGTCCAATCTCAACGAAGGTATCAACACCCATAGAAAGCATATAACGAATAGAATCCTCAAAATAAACACTATTACAAATTTGACGTTCTAATATTTCATTAAGATTACCAGCTTCCTCATGACCTGATACATTATAGACAATCTTAACATTAGGAATATTTGGAATATAATTATCAAGCTTTTCTCTAAGCTTAAGTGATGCTGGTTTTAATAAAGAACTATGAAAAGCACCAGATACATTTAGTTCAATGATTCTTTTACAGCCAGCTTCATTTAGCTTTTTTATTGCATTATCTACTCCTAAATTATCTCCAGTAATAGCTATTTGACCAGGACAATTATAATTAGCAATTTCACAAATACCATCAATATTCTTAATGCATTCTAAAATTGAATCTCTATCCATTCCAATTACAGCTGCCATTTTAGTAGTACCAAGAGGTAGTGCATTTTGCATTAATTCACCACGAAAGGTAATAATTGAAATAGCATCCTCAATACTCCAAGTGTTTGCATATGCTAGTGCTGTATATTCTCCAAGTGAAAGACCACAAGCATATTCTGGAGTAATTCCTTCATTTTTAATTGCTGAGGATATAGCATAGCCTGTTAATAGCATTGCTTTTTGAGCATATGCTGTTTCATTAATTTTATTATCCTCATCATAAAAGCATAAATCTCTTATTTCTGGGAATTTATCATATATTTCTTTTACTAATGGAAGCTCATTATAAAAATCTTGTCCCATTCCTTTAGCTTGACTACCTTGTCCAGCAAAGCAAAATCCAATTTTCATATAATTCTCCTATTTTATATTTCTGTATTTATTATATCTATTATCTAATAGTTCATTTAATGGAAGCTTTTGTAATTCAGTTATCTTATTATATAATCTATCCTTTAAATCTGTAATAAAGGCATCAGATAAATGACGAATACCTCCAAGTGGTTCTTCAATGATTTCATCAACAATATTTACATCAACTAAGTCTTTACTTGTCATTTTCATCATTTCAGCTGCATCACTTACCTTAACAGTATCCTTAAATAGAATTGATGCAAAACCTTCAGGTGATAAAACTGAATATACTGCATTTTCAAACATAAATATATAATCTGAAACTGTAAGTGCTAAAGCACCACCACTTCCACCTTCTGATAATACTATCGCGATAACAGGGGTTTTTAATTTTGAAAATTCTAATAAATTCATAGCTATAGCACGAGCTTGACCACGCTCCTCTGCTCCCTTACCGGGATAAGCACCAGATGTATCTACTATAGTAATTATTGGTCTTTTAAATTTTTCTGCCTCATGAGCTAGTCTTAAGGTTTTTCTAAAACCCTCAGGTGAGGTCATTCCAAAGTTTCTTTTAATATTTTCTTGAGTATTACTACCCTTTGCTTGAGCTATAACTGTAACAGGCATATCCTTTAAAAAGCCTATACCTGCATAAATAGATTGATCTTCTGCATATAATTGATCGCCATGTAGCTCATAAAAATCACTAATTAGAGCATCTACTAAAGCCTTACCCTTAACTCTTTTTTCACTTCTTGCAATACAAACTCTATCCCAAGCAGTTAAATTAGAATAGGTTTCCATTTTTAAAGCTTCTAATTCCTTTTTTATAATTGGAAATTCCTCTGAATCAGTATCTAATGATACTAGTTTTTCCTTTAGGGCTTGTATTTTCTTTTCATTTTCATCTAATATCATTTTATTTATAATTATGAAGTCTCAATAATAATGATAAAGTAGACTTCATATCCTTCCTTTCAACAATATTATCCATAAAGCCCTTATCTAATAAAAACTCAGAGGTTTGGAATTCCTTAGGTAATACCTCTCTAATTGTTTTTTCAATAACTCTTTTTCCAGCAAAACCAATTAAGGTTTTAGGCTCAGCAAGAGTAATATCTGCTAAAGATGCAAATGATGCAGAAACACCACCAGTTGTTGGGTCTGTCAATACTGAAATATAAAGCTCTGATTCTTTAAGCTGACCAATTGCCTGGCTAGTTTTTGCCATTTGGAATAAAGAAATTATTCCTTCTTGCATTCTAGCTCCACCAGAACAAGTGAATATAATTACAGGCAAATGCTCGCTAATAGCCTTTTCGCATAATAGGGTTATTTTTTCTCCACAAACACTACCCATACTTCCCATCATAAAATGACTATCCATAACACCAACTAAGGCATTAATTCCATTTATTTTTCCTTTAGCACATAATACAGATTCATCAATTTCAGAATCCTTTTTAGCAGTTTCAAGCTTTTCCTTATATCCAGGGAAGTCTAAATGCTTCTCCTCTAAATTTTCAAATAAAAGCTCATAGCCCTCATCTAAAACTAAATTCATTCTTTCTTTTGCATATAATCTATCATTATATCCACAAAAAGGACAAACCTTTAATGAGGAAATAAATTCCTCTTTAAAAATTCCTCTTCCACAATTACGACATTTAATCATTAAACCATCTGGAATTGTATTTATATTTACCGCTGGTTCTTTTTTATTTCTAAGATTTAATTCCTCTAAAAGAGTATTAAACTCATCGATTTCTTCTTTACGCTTATTGAATACGTTTTGCATTATCACCAAGCTCCTTTAAAAATTTATCTATAAAGCCTGTATCATAATATCCTAAAATAAAGATAGGATGATGTAATAAGCCATAATGGAAATCTATTGTAGTCTTAACACCCTCAATAATCATTTCCTCTAAAGCCGCTCTCATTTTTCTTATACATTCCAATCTATTTGGAGCAAAAGCAATTAGCTTTAAGATCATAGAATCATAATATGGTGGTATTTCATATCCAGAAAATACAGCACTATCAATACGAATTCCCTTACCACCAGGTAAATGTAGGAATGATATTTTACCTGGATTTGGTCTAAAATCATTTCTAATATCTTCAGCATTAATTCTACATTCCATTGCATATCCTAGTAAAGGTACATTTTCTTGCTTATATGATAAAGGTAGACCATAAGATATTTTTATCATTTCTTTAACTAAATCGATATTTGTTATCGCTTCAGTAACAGAATGCTCAACCTGAATTCTTGTGTTCATTTCAATAAAATAATAATTTTCATCCTTATCTACCAAAAATTCAATTGTACCTACATTATCATAATTAACATATTTACAAGCCTTTATAGCATCCTCATAAAGTTTATTCTTTAGATTTCTTGAAATACTTTGACAAGGAGCTTCCTCAAGCATTTTTTGTTTACGACGCTGCATAGAGCAATTTCTTTCATATAAATGAATAGCATTACCATGAGTATCACATAATACTTGGACCTCAATATGTTTTGGATTTAAAATATATTTTTCAATATATAATTCATCATTTGCAAAGAATTTTAATGCTTCTTCTTTTGCTTCATTATATAAATTTTGAAAATCCTCATCATCCTCAACAAGACGAATTCCCTTACCTCCACCACCAGCAGAGGCCTTAATTAATACAGGATATCCTATTTCTCTTGCAATTTTTTGACCTTCTTCAATTCCTACTGCCTTATAAGAACCTGGTACAATAGATACACCAGCTTCCTTCATCATTTGAATTGCTTGACTTTTATTTCCCATTTTTTCCATCACAGATGGATTAGGACCAATCCATTTCATACCACACTTTATAACCATTGAGGCAAAAATAGGACTCTCTGATAAAAAGCCAAAGCCAGGATGTATCGCATCACAGCCTGTCAAACAAGCTGCTGATAAAATTCTTTCCATATTCAAATATGAATCTAAAGGGGATGCTCCTCCAATACAAACTGCTTCTGTTGCAAGCTCTCTATGTAGGGCATTCTCATCAGCCTTAGAATATACCGCAACTGTTTCAATACCCATTTCCTTACAGGCTCTAATGATTCTTACTGCAATTTCCCCACGATTTGCAATTAAAATCTTTTTAAACATTTTGAGCCTCTATTGCGAAAATATTAGCTCCAAATTCAACCATTTGACCTTCTTTAACTAATATCTTCTTAACAATACCATCATAAGGAGCGTTAATTTCATTCATAACCTTCATAGCCTCAATAATACATAATTTTTGACCCTTTTTAACAAGGTCTCCTTCCTTAACAAAAGGTTCTCCTCCTTGATAAGGAGCTTCATGGAAGGTACCTACTAGTGGGGATGTAATATAAGAATCTGAATCAGTTGATTCTTGATTATTACTTATTATAGTATTTGCATTATTTTCAAGAGGTAATATTACTTGAGGAGCATTATTTTTTTCAAGTTTAATCTTTATATTATCAATTTCCAAATCTATTGTATTAACATTAGATTTTTCAAACATTTGTATAATCTTTTCAACATCACTTAAATTCATATTACTTTTTCTCCTTTAGTTTAGCTTCTACTAAATCTACTACATCCTGAACTGTCTTTAAATCTTGAATATCTTCCCATGTCATTTGAATTTCAAATGATGTTTCAAGCTCAAGAATAAGCTCAACAGCATATAAGCTATCAATACCTAAATCATCCTTTAGCTTAGCGCTTGGCTTGATATTTTGATCATCAACATTAGCACATTCAATTAAAAGTCTTTTTATTTCTTCAAACATGGTAAAACCCTCATTTCTAATAAATTGGTTCAGCTTTAAGGAATATAAGATTACTAACACGTGAATATATAACTACCGCAATTACTACACTTATAGTATCCTTTAAAAGGAATGGAAATAATCCTGCCTCTAATATAGAAATAACATTCTTATCCATACCTAAATAATAATTCATAATAATATACATATATATTAATCCTACAAAATCAATTATTAGTAAGCCTAATAACCCTTGAATCAAACCTAGAATATAGGATAATATTTTATTATTTGATTTTAGGCTTAATCCTGTTACAAAAACAGATAATAAAAAGCCTAATATAAATCCGAAGCTTGGCTTAACTATATAATCAAATCCTCCTCCAGAAGAGAATACTGGAATTCCTAATAGTCCCATTAAAATATAGGCTAAAAATACAATCAAACCCTTTTTAAGCTTAAGTACATACCCAACCATAATAACTGCAAAGGTTTGTAAAGTAATAGGAATAGGACCAATATTTACACTTATTTTTGAACAAACAATCAATAAGGCAAGCATAATTGCCATTTGACATAGTTCATTAATTTTTATTTTCATTTTTTTCTTCTTCCCAATGCATTGCTAAGAATGTTTTATAAGCTCCTACAGAAAAAGGTGGTTTTTTTAATAAAGACTTAGTTTCTTCTGATAAAAAACCATTATTAGCAAATTCTAAGCCTGCTTCTTTATATTTATTTAAAAACTTATTTAATTTATTTTCATTATGTAAATCAATTAATGTTTTAATTTGAGGTACATAAATACTGGTATAATTGTTTTTTCCACAAATACAATCATATTGAGTAGTTAATGAATCATATACAAAATAAGCCTCAGTATAGGCACATGAAGAAATAATAACAAGCTTTTGTCCTTCCTTAGGTGTTCTAATACCATGAAAAGGACTACCATCACTTGGTACTTCTTGACCACAATAGGTTGACATCATTGGCATCATTCTATCGGTAAATACCTTCATAATTCCTGGCATTCCAAAAAAATATAAAGGAAATGATTCAATAACAATATCTGATTCTTCTATTTCTTTTTTTATATTATCAATATCATCATTATGAATAACGCATTTACCCTCTGTTTTAGCCCAGCATGATAGACAACCAAGACATGGTGTTATTTTTAAATCAGCAATATTATAATACTTTACCTCATAACCACCATCTTCAAGTCCTCTAACAAAAGCATTTGTAACATGTAAAGTAGAACTATTATTTCTTCTTGGACTGCCATTTAATACTATGGCTCTTTTAGAGCTTGATGTCATTATTCTTCACTTCCATATATTTGAGATTTAAGAATCTGAGTGAATGTCATTTTACCCTTTGCATAAAGAGTACCCTCAACTAAAACACGCGCCTCAAACTCAGTTAAAGGTCCAATTACCTTTGATTTAGTAACAGTAATATCTAATTGATATCCTGGAATAACAGGCTTAATAAATTTAAATCCATCAACCTTTAATAATACATATACTTTATCAGTCGTAGTACCATCATCCTCCATTACAAGGCTAGATAATTGAGCACAAGCCTCAATTATTAATACACCTGGCATAATAGGCGAATCAGGAAAATGTCCCATGAAATATGGTTCATTAATTGAAACACATTTTATACCTCTAGCACTTTCATTTGGAGTTAATTCAATTACACGCTCAATCATTTGAAATGGTGGGCGTTGTTTTAATCTTTTATTTATATCATTAATATTCATCATAATGATAATCCTCCATCAATAGTAATTACTTGACCAGTAATATAAGCCATTTCATCACTACATAATGAAGAAACTAAGGCTGCAACCTCACTTGATTTTCCTAGACGATGAAGTGGAATATTCTTTAAATATTCTTCCTTCTTTTCTTCTGGAATATGGTCAAGCATTTCAGTTTCTATAAATCCTGGAGCTACTGCATTAACTCTAATACCATATGGAGCAAGCTCCTTAGCTAGAGTATGAGTCATAGAATTAACTGCACCCTTTGTAGCACTATATACTCCTTGGCCTGGAAGTGCAAATTGACCACTAACAGATGACATATTTATAATAACACCTGATTTTTTCTTAAACATCTTAAGAGCACATTGTTGAGCACAATAAAAATAGCCCTTAACATTTAAATCAAAACAAGCATCAAGATTATCCTTATTAAGCATTAATAATAATTCATCTCTAACAATTCCTGCATTATTAACTAATACATCAATTGTACCATAGGCTTTATAAACTTCTTTAACCATTCTTTTAACATCATCTAAATTAGAAACATCAGCCTTACATACCATTCCATCGCCACCTAAAGCTTTTATTTCTTCAAGAGTATCTAAAGCCTTTTGGTCTGAATGACTATAATTAATTACTACTGTATAGCCATCAGAAGCTAATCTAATAGCACATGCACGTCCAATTCCACGTGAAGCACCTGTAACAATCGCAACCTTCATAATATTCTCCTATTCTTTAGTTAATACTACAGCTGAATATGATCCACCAGAACCATATGCAGTAACTAAAATATTTTTGACATCCTTAGCATAAACAGTTGTATTAGAAATACTATCACCATCAACTAAATAAGAACGCTTATCTTCTTTAATATCACCAGATAATAATAATGCAGCATGAGCACATGCTAAAGCAGCTGAATTAGCTCTACCCTCTCCCATTCTTTCCTTAACAGAAAAAATTGGAATATTCTTTAGCATATCACCAAATACCTCTTTATAAGCATTAAGCTCAAGTGAATCAACTGTCTTTGAACCATTTGCAAATCCAGAGATAGCATCAATATCATTAATTGTTAAATTACTATCAGCTAATGCTTCCTTAATTGCACTAACTAAGGCAGCACCTGAACCCTCAAGAGTTGCAAATTCAACATTATGATGACATAAGCCATAGCCTGAAACATAACAATACTTTTTAGCATTACGATTATTAGCACTTGTTTCTTTCTCAACCATAATAGTTGTAGAACCATCTGCTAAAGAGAATCCATAGCCATTAGAATAAGGCTTATTAACAGTATTAGCTACATAACCAAGCTTATGATATAATTCATCAATAATTTCAATATTTTCATCACAGCCTGAAGCTAAAATTGCTTCTTCCTTACCAGCCTCAATTAAATTCTTAGCATAAGCTACTGCGTGAAGACCAGATTGAGCTCCATTTGTAATAGTTACATTATAGCCCTTAACACCAGAACAAATTGATAAATAACCACCAGCAGCATTATAAACTGTATTTGGGAACTTAAAGGCACTACCAAAAGCATTACCCTTTTCTGCAATAGATTCCTCAAAGACACAGCCCATTCCTAATGCACCCTCAGAAGTACCGACAACAATACCAATCTTAGTAGCATTTGAATCACTAATTTCATAATTAGAATTCTTTAATGCAGCCATACCAGATACAGCCTCTAATTGAGAGAAATTATCAAGCTTACGATAGAATGCCATCTTTAATCCTAATTCGTTATAATCCTCACTAGAAATAGTAGAATGAACTGAGGTAGCATCAATCACTTTATCTTCATTTACTACATTAATATAATTTGAAACACCATTACCAAGTGGTGATACAATACCAAAGCCAGTAATACAAGCTCTTTCTTTGTTTTCTGGTAATACTACATTACCCTCATTCTTAGAAAAAACAATACTAGCATTATTTCCACCAAAGGCAAATGAATTACTCATAACAGTATTTAATTCTTTTTTATGTGCCTCATTAGGTACAAAATCAATCTTTCCAGCCTTTTCCTTTAATGCCTCTAAATCCTCATCACTATAGCCTAATGTAGCAGGCACAACATTATCAGTTAAAGCCTTAATAGCAAAAACAGCCTCAATAGCACCAGCAGCACCTAAACAGTGACCAACCATTGCCTTAGTAGATGAAACACTTAAATTATCAGTTTCAGAATCAAAAATTGTATGAAGTGATAAGAATTCTGCATTATCATTCTTAGCTGTACCAGTACCATGAGCATTAATATAGCCAATTTCCTTAGCCTCAATACCAGATGATTCAATAGCCCAACGAATTGCATTCATTTGACCCTCTCCATCTGGACGAGGTGCAGTAATATGGTGAGCATCACTTGATACACCACTACCTAAAATCTCACAATAAATCTTAGCATTTCTCTTCTTTGCATGTTCATAAGATTCAACAATCACACATCCAGAACCTTCACCTAAGGTAATACCTGTACAATGATTAAATGGTGAACATGGATTTGAATCTAGGGCATGTAATGCTAAAAATCCTGAATATGGAACAGAAGCAAATGCATCAGCACCACCTGCAACAACAACATCAGCCTTTCCAGCACGAATCAAATCACAAGCATATGCAATACTAATAGTACCTGCAGCACAAGCATTAGCTACATTTGTAACAACACCACCAGCATGACAATCACCTGCAACTGAAGATGCAATTGCAGAAATAGGCATTTTTCTTACATCTGTTTCATCTCTATCATTTTTAAAATAATGTTCGATAGATACTACACCACCAACGCAAGAACCAATAATAACACTAACTCTAGGGTCATTATTAAAATCACCTAAGCCTGCATCAGCTAATGCCTCACGGCTAGCCTTAATACATAGCTTAGATACTCTATCCATATCCTCACTAACTTTTACATCACTTAAGTCACTTTCTACTTCTGCAGCAAGTGTAGCATAACAATCCTTTGTATCTACACTAGTAGTGTTTTTAATACCACTAACTGAATTAAGAGCATTATTCCAACACTCATTAACATTATTTCCAATTGCACTAATCATACCAAGACCAGTAACAACACATCTATTTTTATCTAAAGTCATTTAAACTTATCCTCCTAAAATTTGAAGTAGAGGTTGCACATGCAACCTCTAATCATAATAAAAATTAATTATTTGCAACAATATAGCTTGCTAAAGTATCAATATTTAAGAAATTTTCTTTAGCTACACCAGTCATTGAAACACCAAATGTGTCATCAATAAAAGAAATTAATTCAATTGAATCAATAGAATCAAGACCAATTCCTTCACCAAATAATGGAGTATCGAATTCTAATTCTGCTTCATCAATTCCTAAATCGTTACAAAAGAATTCTTTTAACTTTTCCTTAATTTCTAATTCTGTCATTTTAAATCTCCTTTAATTTTTATTTATAATTAATTGAGCATGCTCAATAATTATTTAAGTAATTTCTTCTTTATTTTTACCACAAAAAATTATATAATACTAATAACTATGTTATTAGGAAGTGGTAATTTGAATCAAAATATTGATGGACTTAAAAAATCCAATGAAGAAATAAATAAGCTGACAAGAGAATCTATTCAAGAAGCTCTTATTCTTTTAATGTCTAGTCAGGATTTAAACTCAATTTCAGTAACTGATATTGCTAATAAAGCTGGAGTATCACGCTCTGCCTATTATAAAAATTATCAATTTAAAGAAGAAATCATTAGAGATTTTCTTAAAAGAGTCTATGATACCATTATGGCTGATGTCCTACTAGATGAACTAAATGATAATCCTTACAAAACCTTCATTTCAATCTTTACCGCTATTAAAGATAATTTAAAGCTTATTGAGCAATTAATTCAAGCCAAGCTAAAATATCCTATTCATTACCTATGGAAAGGCAAAAACAATAATTATACAAAACTTGAAATATTCACTCTCAACTGCTTTGAAGTAAGCTTCACTCATCTTGTTAAAGAATGGGTTGAAGATAAAACTACAGTTTCAATAGAGGATATAGCACTATTGTCGACCAATTTATATCCAGAAATAAAGCTTTTAAGCAAAAAGATTTAAAAACTAAATATTGATCTAATATATACTATCACTAAATTATTTTTCTTACAAGAAAATGTAAAGCGGAGTGGACATTTTTATCAAAAATGTCAATTCCACTTTACATTTGTAAAGCATATTTGACATTTCATCTCTATAAAATAGTAATTATTACATATATAAGTTTTTATAATTATAAAATAAAATTAAAAAGCTAGATATATTTTAGGTAATTAATAACCTAAATTTATATCTAGCTTTTTCTATATATTATTTTTCTAATTCAATAATATATGAGGCAACCTCTCTTCCACATCTCATAGCTTGAACTACAGTTTTAGCCCCTAAATAAATATCTCCTCCAACAAAGATATTATCAACATTAGTTTTTAAGTTTGTAGCCTTAATATAATTATGATCAGTCTCTATTATTTTGCTATCATAAATATCATCTGGTATTTGACCAATTGCAGAAATAATATAATCGCAGTCAATAGTAATATACTCATTAGTTCCTACAGGTCTTCTTCTGCCACTTTCATCAGGTTCCGTCAGTTTCATAACCTCACATTTAACCCCAGTCACCTTATCACTACCTAAAACCTCAACTGGATTAGTTAAAAACTTAAATTCAACACCTTCATTAATAGCATCATTAATCTCATGCTTAGTAGCAGGAGCCTCCTCAATACTTCTTCTATAAGCAATTATAGTTTTTGAAGCTCCAAGTCTTACAGCAGTTCTTGCTGCATCCATTGCTACATTACCAGCACCTACAACTACTACAGTACCACTTAATTTAGGTGCCTCACCTAAATTAAGCTTAATTGCCATATTACTCTTCATTAAGAAATCCAAAGCATCATATACTCCCTCAATATTATCATTAGGAATTCCTAATTTTCTTACCTTAGTTAAACCAGTAGCTATAAAAATATATTTATAGGTTTCTTTAAGCTTTAATATATCAGATTCCATTAATTTAGTATTATAAATAACCTTAGCACCAAGTGAAGTAATTTCATCACTAATTCTTAAAACATCACTATAATCTAATCTATAAGAAGGAATACCATAAGTCATTACTCCTCCTAAAAAATTCTGAGCTTCATAAATAGTTACATCAAAGCCATTTAATAATAACTCCTTACTACAAGCAAGCCCTGCAGGGCCTCCACCAATTACAGCAACCTTAATATTATTAGCTTCACTTTTTTCTCTTACATAATGAACTTTATTTTGAACATATTTTTCAAGCTTACCACAATTTATTGGTTTACCCTTTTTACCTAAAATACAATGTCCCATGCATTGATTTTCATGAGGACAAACAACTGAACAAATATTACTTAAGCTTGAACAAGAATCAATAATTTTTGCAGCTTCCTCTAAATTATCATTTTTTATTTCTAAAATGAAATCTCTAATTCTCATTCCAGTAGGACATCCAGTTTGACACATAGGCTTTTTACATGATAGACAGCGTGAAGCCTCAAGCTTAGCCTCTTCATCATTATAATCTAAAGGCTTATTCCATAAATTATCCATATTAATCCTCCCTATAGGCTTTATTAATTAAATAGCTATCACAAAGTGCAATTGCAACACAAGCCTCACATACAACCATAGCTCTTAAAATAATAGCAGCATCGTGTCTACCATTAATAACAAGCTCACTAACCTTTTCTTCTTTAAAATTATAAGTTTCTTGAGATTTTCCTATTGATGGAGTAGGCTTAATAAACACTTTTAATTCAATTGGATTTCCATTAGATATACCACCATTGATACCACCATTGTTATTAGTTTTAGTATGACCCTCATGATCAATTATTACATCATTAAAGCTACTACCCTTAAGGTTGACTCCATCAAAACCAATTCCAAATTCAACACCCTTTACACCACCAACACTAAATAACAAGTGAGAAATAGTAGATTCTAGTGAATCAAAATATGGTTCTCCAAGTCCCTTTAAAACATTATCTACTCTAATAGAAATAATGCCACCTAAAGAATCTTTTTCTGAAACTGCATCCATAAGCATATTCTTAAATTTAGAAGAATCCTCTTCTCCGTTCAAATTAATAAGCTTAGTATTAAATTTAAAATCCTTTAATATTTTTTTAGCTATTACACCAGCAGAAACTAAGCCTAAGGTTAATCTTCCAGAAAAATGTCCTCCACCACGATAATCATTAAAACCATTATATTTTAATTTAGCAGTATAATCTGCATGAGAAGGTCTAGGTTGACTTACTAAATTTGAATAATCCTTACTTTTAGTATTATTGTTCTCAAATCTTAATAAAATAGGAGCTCCTGTAGTAAAACCATTAAAAACTCCACTTTCAATAATTATCTTATCATCTTCAATTCTTGGTGTAGTACCAATTCCACCTGATTTTCTTCTTAATAAGTCATTAGAAAAATCCTCTTCACATAAAGGAATACCAGGATTTACTCCATCAATTAAAATACCAACTGATTTTCCATGAGATTCACCAAAAATATTAATTTGAAACAATCTTCCAAAATGATTCATATTTTTTTCCTCACATATTCTAAAACATCTTCACTATAATTAGATAATTTCTTATCTAACCATATTTCTTCTGCCTTAATAGCCTGTAGAACCAACATATATAATCCATTCATTTCTGAATTTGCATCACTTAAAAGCTTAGTTACACTAGGATTAAAAATAATATCCATTACATATTTACTATTTTTAGCAATATCACAATTTACAGGAGATACACCCTCCTTAGGATGCATTCCAACAGGAGTTGTATTAACTAGTAAATAAATATCTCTTTTAGCTAATTCTAAATAAGAAATAATATTATTCCCTGTTTTATTTCTAGAAACAAAATAAGTATTAGCTCCTAAATCTAATAATGCTTTATTTATTGCAAGGCTCGCTCCACCTGTACCTAAAATATAACAATCCTTATTCTTAACATTAATATTATAGTATAATATTTCATTATAAAATCCATAATAATCAGTATTATATCCTACTATTTTCCCATTGATATTCGCAACAGTATTTACAGCTCCAATAGCTAAAGCCTCATCAGATATTTCATCTAAATACTTCATTATTTCCTTTTTATAAGGAATAGTAACATTAAATCCATAGTATTCATTATTTCTTAGGGCATCAATATATTTTTCAAGTTCATATTCTTGACATTCTAAAAGTAAATATTGATAATCTAATTCTAATAATTCATAAATTTTATTGTGAATTAATGGAGAATAGCTATGACCTAATGGATACCCTAAAAGACCATATTTTCTCATTTTATATCTCCTTTAATAATATCCTCCTGATAGCATCTAGAAGATGCTAAAACAGCATTAAAAAAGGTTAAATAATATTTTTCTAAATTATTATCATTTAATAATTTAATATTTTTTTCAATAATTAATTCTTCTCTTTTAGAATCTAAAACAGGTAGATTATTTTCAATTTTGTATGAAGCAACCATTTCAACTGCTTTCATTCTTTCTTTAAAAAGCTCAATCATTTTCTTATCAATATCATTGATAATTATTCTTGCATCATCAAGCTTACTCATATCTAATCTTACCTCCTAAAGCTTCAAATACTTCCCAAAAATGTGGAAATGATTTTGAAACACATTGAGCATTTAAAATTTTAATTTCTCCATCACATTTTAAAGATGCCATAGCTAATGCCATAGCGACTCTATGATCATTATGGGAATCAACTATATTTCCCTTTAATCTCTCTACTCCATTAATAATCATACCATCAGGTAATTCTTTAATGTTAGCACCAAGCTTATTTAGCTCTTCTTTCATACAAGTAATTCTATCACATTCTTTTATTCTTAACCTAGAAGCATTAATAAAATTAGATTCACCTTTAGCTAAGCTTGCTAAAACAGTTAATGCAGGTCCTAAATCTGGTGATTGAGAAAAATCAATTGTAGCACCATTAATAGAATTAGCATTACAATTAATATAATTAGTATTAACCTCTACATTTCCACCAAAGGCCTTAATATCCTCTAAAATCTTTTTATCACCTTGAAAAGAAGATAAATTCATAGCCTTTAAATTTATATGAGCCCCAAGCATATCAGCAACTAAAAAGAATGCAGATTGCGAGAAATCTCCTTCTATTTCATAATCATTTGGTATATATTTTTGATTACCCTTAATATAAAATTTATGATAATCTTCATTAACTATTTCAATTCCAAATTTAGATAAAATATCTAATGTTAAATCAATATAGCCCTTTGATTCTAAATTTGTAGTAATTTCAATAACACTATCACCATCAAGTAAAGGTAGAGCATATAATAATCCTGTTATAAATTGAGATGAAATATCACCTCTAATAGGATAATAACCTGGTTTTAATGATCCTTCAACCTCAAGTGGTAAATATTTATCATTTTTATTATATTTTATATTATCTCTATCAAATATTTCTAAAAAAGGATCAAGAGGTCTATTTACTAAATTATTCTTTCCAGTAAATGTAATTTTATCACCACAAACAAGCGCAATAGGAATCATAAATCTAATAGTAGAACCACTCTCATTTGCATCAATAATATTACATTTTCTAATAACTTTTGAGCCCTTAATATATAATTTATCATTATCAATATCAATAGTAGCTCCACAAGCTCTCATACTATCAATAGTAGCTAATATATCCTTAGATAATAAAACATTAGAAATAACACTCTCACCCTCAGCAAGTGATGCAGCTATAATCGCTCTATGAGATAAACTCTTACTTGGGGGAATTATTACATCACCGTTAAGCTTATTAGGAGTAATAATTACATTCATTTTTTAAGTCTCCTTACTTCTTCTTCAGTTAATTTATATATTATACATTCACCAACATTAGTTAATAATATAAAATTAACTACTCCAGAAATATTCTTTTTATCGAATAATACCTCATCTAAAAAATCTAAATAATTATATTCTATAGTAGGTAAATTATATTTTTCTAAAATATTATAAATAATTGAATAGCATTCTTTATTAGTTATACCCAAATCAATACCCATTTTTATTGCCAAAAGCATACCAATAGCTACTGCTTCTCCATGCTTATAGCCATATTTAAGCTCAATAATATGACCAAAGGTATGACCAAAATTAAGCTTCATTCTATCTCCTAAATCAAATTCATCAGCCTCTACTACTAATTTTTTAACATTAAGACTTAAAGAAATTATCTCTTCATCAATATTAGGTTTATTTAATAATAAATTTAATAATTTTTTATTTCCTATCGCACCATGCTTTATTAATTCTCCCATTCCATTATTAAATTCTCTATTATCAAGAGTATTTAATACTAAAGGATCAATTAAAACCATCAATGGCTGTTTAAAGGCTCCTAAAATATTTTTTCTATTAAAAAAATCAATACCTGTTTTACCTCCAATAGAAGAATCCATTTGACTTAATAAAGTAGTAGGAATTCCTATATATGGTAAGCCTCTATATAGTGTTCCTGCAACAAATCCTGTAATATCTCCAACAACACCACCACCTAAGGCAATTAATAAATTACCTCTTCTAATATCACGTTTTAATAATTCCTCACATAAAAATGCATAAGTATTTATATTTTTTGAATCTTCTCCATGAGGAAATACTACATAATCAACATCATAATTAGCTTTTAAATTATTAATTAAACTAGATAAATATAATTTTGAAACATTATCATCAGTAATAATATATATTTTTTTATTTTTATAAACTTTATTAATATAATCTACTGCATTATTTAAAATACCTTTCTCTATATAAATAGAATAGGAATTATTATTAAGATTAATTTTTAGTTCCATCCTTTTCCATCCCTTTTCTAATTCTTGTAGATTCAATAAAATATTTCTTTAGACTATCCTTATCATTATTAGAAATAGCATCTTTTACTAAATTTAATTGATTTTCAAATTCCTCAATATGCTTAATTAAAAAATCTTTATTTTCTAAAAATAATTCACTCCACAAATTTTCATTAATCATTGCAATTCTAGTTAAATCACGATAAGAATCACCAATATATTTCTCAGTATTTTCATTAGTATCAGAATTAACTAACGCAACAGCAATAGCGTGAGCTAACTGTGAAGTATAGGCAATCATATTATCATGAGAATCCATATTCATTGTAGTTACATTTTTAAATCCTAAATCAATACCAATTTTAGAAATAACCTTTATACTTTCTTCTTTTGTATCATCAAGTGGTACTACTAAATAATTAGCTTCTTTAAATACAACTTTTTCAGAATATTCAATTCCTACCTTTTCTCTTCCGGCCATTGGATGAGAAGAACAATAATCAGCAGGCAAAGCTAATTTTTTAGCCTTATTTAAAAAGCTTGATTTAACACCACTAATATCAGTAATAATTTGTCCTTCATTAAATAAATCTCTATAATTTTCTAAAAAATGTAAAATAGCCTGAGGATATATAGCTAATATTATAACATCCATATTAGGAATAAATACTTCTGGTGAGGTATCTCCATCAATAATATATTTATGTTCAATAGCATAATCAATCGCTCTATAATTTACATCAACACCATAGACCTCATATTTATCTAATTTTGATAGGTTGTAGCAATACGCTCCACCCATTAATCCTAATCCAACAACTAAAATCTTCATATTACTATGCAATAATGCATTTCAACTCCTTAATCATTCTATTAATAAGTATATTACCATAAAATGCTTATTAATTCAACAAAACTAAAAAAGAGTATTTACAATAAAAAGAAAAAGCTATCAAAACGATAGCCTTTAAATAATTATTCTGTTTTAGTAGTTCCCTCTACTGATGTATTTTCTTCTTTTTTAGGAATTTCATTTTTAGGTTCTCTTAAAACTAAATTCATTAAAATACCTAAAATCATAGCAACAGCAATTGATGTAATTGTGATAGCATATTTTCCAGCATCATTAGGGAAGAATAATAATTGTAAACCACCAATACCAGAAACTAGTATTACTGATGCAATAAAGATATTCTTACTTACACTAAAATCAATATGCTCATGAATTAACATTTTAACACCACTTGATGCAATAAAACCATAAAGAATTAAGGATACACCACCAGTTACACATGATGGAATTGTAGATAATAAAGCGGTAAATGGAGTAATAAAGCCAATACCAATTGTTAATAATGCAGCAAGTAATACTACTTTTACTGATGCAATCTTAGTAGTACCAATAACCGCAACATTTTCACCATAGGTAGTATTTGCAGCACCACATAAGCATCCTGATACTGCAGTTGCAATACCATCACCTAAAAGTGTTCTTTGCATACCAGGTTCACCATTTAATAAATCTCTATCAATGATTTGACCTAAATTCTTATGATCTCCAATATGCTCACAAATAGTAACAAATGCTACTGGAACAAATAATAATGCCACTTCACCAATTGTTAACCAATCAAATTTAGAAATTTCATCAAAACGTAAGAAGATAAATGATTGATCATCATTTGGAACAAATAATTTATAATTAATAATACTAGAGAAATCAAAATTCTTAAAAATACTTACAAGAGGTTCAAAATTAACAATATTGCAATATTCTGCTCCCCCAATAGTATAACCAAACAAAGTAATCAATACTGCAAGAACATATCCTGAAACCATACCAATTACAAATGGAATTAGGCTTAATAGTTTTCCCTTACCATAATGACTTGATATTGCTGTAACAAATAAAGCTACAAGTCCGCATAATAACGCTAATAAATTATATGAACTACCACTACCAGATGCGCTAGTTAAATTAGACACTGCACTACCAGCTAGTGATAATCCAATAACCATAATAACTGGTCCAACAATAATTGGAGGTAAAAGCTTATTTAACCAAGCAGTACCTACATATTTAATAATAAGTGCAACTATTGCATAGATTGCACCAACCATTACCATACCTAAAATTAACGCAAGATAATTTCTTCCTCCTGCATTATTAATTAATCCAACCGCAAGTGCAGATGACATAGGAGCCAAATATGCAAATGAGCTAGATAGAAATACTGGTGATTTTTGTTTAGTACATAAAATATAAACTAATGTACCAATACCAGCAGCTATCAATGTTGCTGCTATAGGTAGTCCTGTAATTAGTGGTACAGTAATACAAGCAACAAGCATTGCTAAAATGTGTTGAACAGCAAATAACAGCCATTCAGAGATTTTTTTTGGATTTTCTTCAACATCCAAAACAAGTTTCTTTTCCATTTTTATAACCCTTCCTCTTAAATTTTTTTATATCCAACTCCAATAGCCTTTTCACCAATAATATTAAAAAAGCTTGGAGAAATTTGGATCTTTTTTATTACTGCCATAGGATTTTTCGATAAAATCAATTTTTCAATATAACTAATATAATTTGATTTTTGATTAACATATTCAATAAATACCTTAACCTTATTTTTAGTATTTAAAATAGGATTAATTAAACTATCAAAATTAGAATTTATAGAAGTAAATTCTCCATTACTAATCTGATAATACTTTGCCTTTTTTAACGATTTTACTATTTCATTTTCAATATTATAATCATTTTTCTTATATTCTATATCATTTTTTAATAATATATAAAAAGAAGAATAATTATTTTTTTCATTATTTAAATCACTAAATATATTCTCATGATTATTCATAATAGAATTATTTAGTGAAAGTGCCATAGACATTAATGCATTACCATATAAATCATAACTGAATGCATAAACATTATCATTACTTAATTCATTTGCATCCTCAAAAGAATAAAATTTGCTAAGAAGAATATAAATTTTCATATTATCCATTTTATCCTTCTTAATTATCTCATTTATTTCTTCAGTACTTCTTTTTTTAACTTTTCTTTGGTATCTTTTATCAAATCTAGCTCTAGTATAGAACATATCAATATTTAATTCATTATTTTCAAGATAACTTTCTAATAATGAAGGCTCTAATATTAATGGTATAGATTTAATAGTTGAGGGGTGAGATATATTATTAATTCCAGAACTTGAACAAACATATATTCTATAATTCATAATCTCCTCCAAATAACCAAATTTTTATCTATTATAACACAATTTTTTTATATATAAAATATAATATTAAATTTTTATTAAATTTTCATCAAAAATAGATATAAAAAAGAATAGGCCTAACCTATTCTTAATTATTATTAAATTGACTATCATACATCTTTTTATATTGTGAACATTCATTATATAATGAATCATGATTGCCAAGTCCAACAATTTTTCCATCATGTAATACTAATATCTCATCAGCATTTTTAATAGTAGATAATCTATGAGCTATAATAAAGGTAGTTCTTCCATTAGCTACAACGTCCATTGCATTTTTGATTTTTTCCTCAGTCTCTGAATCGATATTAGCTGTTGCCTCATCTAATACTAGTATTTTAGGATTTCTTAATAATATTCTAGCAAATGATATTAATTGTTTTTCTCCTAATGAAAGATTTTCTCCTCGAAATGAAATGGGCATATTAATTCCAAATTCGGTTTTATTAAGCATATATCCTGCTCCTACTGCATTTAATACATTAATAACCTCTATATCAGAATAATCTCTTTCCATAGTAATATTTGATTTTAGAGTACCTCTAAACAATGAAGGATTTTGAAGAACAATACCAATATTTTCTCTATAAGAAGCTTTATTATATTCTTTAATATCGATACCATCAACTAATATTTTTCCTTTTTGATAATCATTAAATGCTAATAATAAATTCATTAATGATGATTTACCACTTCCGGTATGACCAACAATTCCAATCATTTTTCCAGATTCAACATTAAAGGATACATCCTTTAATACATATTTATCATCAACATATGAAAACCAGATATTTTGAAATTCAATATTTCCATTTTGAATTTTAGGACATAATTTACCATCATTAATTCGTGTATCATTTTTCTCATTAATAAAATCAAAACTACGAGAAGCTCCAACTAATGAATCTTCCAGTTCATTTAGGTTATTAAATATTGCATTAATTGGATTTATCATTTTATCTAAATTATCAGTAAATGCTGAAATTAAGCCTATAGATACAATTACACTACCAATATTAATTGAGTTAAATCCTAAAAACATTAATAATGCTATTTCTGCTATTCTTTTAATTAATGATAATAGCTCCCATCCAAAATAGATATTAACTGTATTAGCTAATCTATCATTTTTTACATATCTCCAGGCTAATGATTCATAATCCTCTAGCATTTCTTCTTCTTGATTAAAATCTTGAATTATTAAAGTACCTGTAATCAATTCATTAAGCTTACCTGTAATTTTAGAACCAGTTTCTCTTAAATCAACAAAATAACGATGAACCTTTCTACGATATAATGTAACCCATAATATTATAATTGGTACAATTAATAAAACTAATAAGCCTAGGATTGGTTCCATTATGATAACTCCAGTATAAACAATAGCAATATTTACTATTGCATTAAATATAGTAAACATTGTTGTATAAAAGGTTCTAACTCCTGCAGTATCTGATGTAATTTTAGCTACAATTTTTCCATCTGGCTCAAGTGAAAAATAATCTACTGGGAGTTTATTTATTTTTGCCATTGCTTCTTCTCTAATAGCCTTTTCAATTTTCATACCTGTTAGGGTATTAACATATTGAAATAAATATCGTGATAATGCAAGAAAGATTGTTATTAATAAATAAAATAATAAAGCATAAAAAATTGACCAATATTCTTTATTAGGTAAATATATATCTAATATGCTTTTAGTGATAAATGGGGTTAATGCTGATAATATAGAGATTATCAAAGTTAAAATTATTGTTAATATAAAGCTTTTATATTGTGTTTTTATATATGGTAATATAAATTTAAACAAATCCATTTTACCTAATAATTTATATTTTTTACTCATTATCATCACCTCCATGTGAGGTCATTTGTTGAGAAATAAATTGCTCATAGTACCAACCCTTCAATTCTAAAAGCTCATTATGAGTACCACTTTCAATTATCTCTCCATTGGCAAGTACTATTATTTTGTCAGCATGAATAACTGCTGATAATCTATGGGCAACTATAATATTAGTTTTATTACTTCTAAATTCTTTTATTGAATTAATAATATTAGCTTCTGTTTCACCATCAACTGCTGATAAAGAATCGTCTAAAATTAATACATCTGTATTTTTTAGAAAGGCTCTAGCCATAGCTAAACGCTGCTTTTGTCCTCCAGATAAAGTCACACCATATTCTCCTACTATTGTATCAAGCCCATCTGATAAATAGGGTATATCCTTTTTAAAGTCTACTAATGTTATGGCTTTTTCAATTTCATCATCTGTTGCTCCTATTTTACCTAAGGCAACATTTTCTTTTACACTTCTTGAAAATAATATATGCTCTTGAGGCACATAGCTAATATGCCTTCTAATATCTTCCTTTTGATATTCCTCAATTAGTTTATCATTTATATATATTCCTCCATATTCGGTTGGCATTTGTCTTACAAGCTGCCTAATTAAAGTGGATTTTCCACTACCAGTTTTTCCTACTATACCAATTGTTTGTCCTTTATTAATTTTTAAATTAATATTATAAACAGAATCGAAGGAATCATTTTCATAATGAAATGAGAAATTTTTAAATTCTATAGAATTAATTTCTCCTTCAATTAACTTGCCTTTAGTTTCTTCAATCCTACTTTTAGAATCATATACTTCATTTAATCTATCTGCAGATATTAATGATTGATAAAAATTATTAAGCATATTTCCTATATTAGTTAAAGGATTTTGAAATAATGCTAAATACATCGCAAATTGAATTAATAATGAAATTGAAGAAATTTCTCCATTAGAATACAAATAAGCACCATAACCATAACAAATAATCATTGAAACTGCTACTATAGTTTGAAATAATGGTTGAAAAATAACATTTATTTTTAAGTTATTCTTTTCAACAATAAAGGCTTCATTACTATAAGATAAATTCTTATTTAAATTTTCTTCTTCCTTACTAAATGCTCGGATTGTTCTAACATTAGTAATACTTTCAAGTACTACATTTCCCATTAGAGAATTCTTTTCTCTAACCAATTTCCAATTTCTTTTAACCTTAGCTCTTAAATAGTAATTTGCAAAGAAAATAACTGTAAGTGGTAAAAAACAAAAAATTGCTAGTTTTAAATTTAATATACACATTGCGATAAATGTTGTTAATACTGTCATTGCCTCAATAAAAATATTTAATAATCTATTACCACCACTAAATTTAACAGTATTAATATCCCCTAGGGCTCTTGTTAATAAATCACCTGCTTGATATTTTTCAAAAAAAGTTGCATCCTGATTTAAGATAGATTCCATATATCTTTGATGTAGGGCATAATATAAAGTGGTTGTAAGTCTATTTTGACAAAATCTTTTTGTTGTAGCTATAATATATATTCCAATTATTGTTAATATAAAAGGAATTAATACATTATATATTAAATAATCATTTGTTAGATTATTATTTTCTATACCATTAGTTAAATTAGCTATTATTTTGGCTGGTAAAAGGTTTAATAAAGTTAATAATAATCCAAAAAATACTACTAAAATATATCTATACCAATTCTTTTTGATAAACCAAGACATACTTTTGATAAATTTAAACATTTTTTACCACCCCTTTACATTTTAATTATAGTTTAAAATAAAAAGAAAAAAAGGAAAAACTAGCACAAAACTAGCTTCTCCAATTGTTTTTTAGTAGCTCTATTTCCTCTTTATAGCCATTAAGCTCGTTAGGAGTTTCTAAGTAAAATGGTAAATGCTTAAGCTTAGGATGATTTATAATATTAATTATTGCCTCAAGTCCAATTGTACCATATCCTATTTTTTCATGACGATCCTTATTTGATGCAAAAGGCATTTTAGAATCATTTAAATGAATAGCCTTTAATCTGTCAAGACCAATTATTTTATCAAATTCATCTAATACTTCATCTAAATTATTTACTATATCATAGCCCGCACTAAAAACATGACAGGTATCTAAGCATACGCCTAATTTATTATTTAATTTTACTCTATTAATAATATTTGCTATTTCTTCAAAGCTTCTTCCTATTTCAGAGCCTTTTCCTGACATTGTTTCTAGTAATACTGTTGTAGTCATTTCTTCATATAAAACATCATTAAGAATTTCTACAATTTCATCTGTACCTATTTCTACTCCTTGACCTGTATGGCTTCCTGGATGGAAATTATATAATGCATTACCGAATGCTTCTAATTTAGCTAAATCATCTTTAAATATCATACTAGCGAATTCTCTAGTTTCTGGTGTTTTAGATGCAGCATTTAAGGTATATGGTGCATGGCATAATAATATTTCTATACCATTTTCCTTTGCATATTCCTTGAAATTTAAAAAATCTGTTTGATTCCAAGGTTTAGAAGCACCTCCCTGAGGATTTCTCGAAAAGTATTGATAGGTATTTCCACCAATTGATACTATTTCCTTTGCAGCTCTTAAAAAACCATTACTTATTGATAAATGACAGCCTATTTTAAACATTTATACCTCCTAGATAAAAATATGGCACTAATAAATAGTGCCATAAAATATTTTTAAAAATTACTTAACATCAACGATTTCAACTTTTCTTCCTGATACAGCAAGAACTTGATCATCAGTAGTTAATTCTAACTTTTCCTTAGCTACTTTTAATGCATCTTCAAGTGTACCTAATACTGCATGAATACCATATAATACTGATAATGTACGGCAATCATCAGCATTATCGCATGCGAAGAAAATATCTGTTGCAGCACGATATTGAGATAATGCTAAAGCAAGCTCTACATTACCCTCAGCAACTGTACAAGGGAAATCAAATACTGAAGACATAGAAGCAACAGCTAAACCAACTGCATCAGCCTCAGTCATATCTTCCTTACATTCAACAACATTCTTAATCATAGCCTCATGATCAATATCATCCTCAGCTCTTTCATCAATCTTAGCCATGTAAGATACAGCCTCAAATGGATAATCACCTTGAGCAGATTCACCAGAAAGCATTGTTGCAGAAGTACCATCTAATACTGCATTGTGAACATCTGAAACCTCAGCTCTTGTAGGTCTTGGATTTTGTTGCATAGAATCTAGCATTTGAGTTGCAGTGATTACAATCTTACCAGTTGATTGAGCCATGAAGATCATATCCTTTTGAATAGCAGGTAAATCCCATGCATCAACGTCAACACCTAAATCACCACGAGCAACCATTACACCATCAGAAAGTCTAATGATTTCTTCCATATTAGCAACACCCTCTTGGTTTTCAATCTTAGAAATAACCTTAATATGAGTGTTACCCTTTGCTGCTAAAATTTCACGAATTTGTCTAATATCATCTGGACGACGAACAAATGAAGCAAATATAAAATCTAAGCCTTGATCACAAGCAAATTCCATATCTGCCTTATCCTTTGGTGTAATATAAGGCATATTAAGAATTACACCTGGTACATTACAGTTTCTCTTATTCTTTAGCTTACGATCATTTTGAGCCTCACAAACTAATTCATGATTAGCCTCATCCTTTTCCTTAACAACTAATGTTAAGTTACCATCTTCAATAAGGATTCTTCCACCAACTTGAAGATCATCATATAAACCAGCATAAGAAATAGCTACCTTATCAGCATTTCCTAAATAAGAGTAATCCATAGTAATACGGATAATATCACCCTTATGAAGCATTACAGGTTCATCATTTTCTAAATAGCCAGTTCTGATTTCAGGCCCCTTAGTATCAAGAGCCATACCTGTAAACCAGCCCTTTTCAGCATTTAATGCTTTAATATTCTTAATACGGAAGCCTTGCTCCTCATAATCGCCATGAGAGAAATTCATTCTCATAACGTTCATTCCTGCAGTACCAATTAATTTTTCTAAGCAATCCTTTTGCTCACTTGCAGGACCAATTGTACAAACAACTTTAGTCTTTTTCATACTTTTCTCCTTTTTCATCTCTAGTTTATGATATTTTTTGTACTAGCTTCTTTAATTCTTCCTTTGGCTCATTTTTCATTGCCAAAGCTTCTTCAATTGGTGTATAAATTAATGCATCACCCTTTACACCAACTGCAACTCCAGTAATACCTTCATGAAGTAAATCAACAGAATACTTACCTAATCTAGCAGCAAGTAATCTATCCTCTGGAGTAGGGGAACCACCTCTTTGGATATAACCTAATACGGTAGCTCTACATTCATATCCTGAATATTCCTCAACCTCTTTTGCAAGAGCATGAACATCAGTAATATTTTCAGACATAACAACAATCGCATGCTTTCTACCAGCTAAACGATTTTGTTTTAAATCCTTAAGTAATTTTTCCTTATCAAGGCCAGTTTCATTTGTGATAATATATTCAGCACCACAGCATATTCCTGAATATAATGCTAAATCACCACAATGTCTACCCATTACCTCAATAATAGAACATCTTTGATGAGATGATGATGTATCTCTTAATTTATCAATAGCTTCACAAGCAGTATTTAATGCAGTAGAAAATCCTATTGTATAATCAGAAGATGCAATATCATTATCAATTGTACCTGGAATACCAATAGTTTTGATACCCATTTCATGAAGCTTTAAGGCTCCTGTATAGGTACCATCACCACCAATAGTTATTAATGCTTCAATGTCGTTTCTTTCAAGCTGTTTAATAGCTAGCTGTCTTACAGTTTCATATTTGAATTCTGGTAAGCGAGCTGTACCAAGTATTGTACCACCTCTACTGATAATTTCTGAAACATCCTTACGGGTGAATTCAGTCATTTTCCCTTCAACTAGGCCTCGGTATCCGTCATAAATACCAAAGATAGTATCACCAGATTGGATAGCAGCACGAACGACAGCTCGAATTGTTGCATTCATTCCTGGTGCGTCTCCACCAGATGTTAAAACACCAATTCTCATAAAACATCACTCCAATACATTTCCGTATAACATTATATCACAATTTTTTCGACCTTCAAGAATTTTTAATTATAGAATAAGTAATTTTTTGTAATTTTATATCAAAATATAATGTAAAGCGTTTTACACAAATTCTAAATTAATATCTATAAATATTTAGCACTAATTATTATATGCATTTTTATTAGAAATAAAAAAAGAAAATCATCCAAATAGATGATCTTCTCATTTAATTATTATTTTAAAGTTCCTTTTTCTAAAGCTAAGGTTACAGTAGTTAAATCACAAACCTCACTAGGTCCAAAATATTGAATAGCTCCTGGATAAGTATAACAAGTTTCAACACTCCATAAATCACGATGAGCCTCAAAATACTTGAATGGCTTCCCATCAAGTTCAACTAGAGCCTTTCTAATAACTGGCTTATCTTCACCATGTCTTCTTTCAATATTCATCATCTTAGTAATAGGCATACCACCTGCAACCCACTCTTCAGCAGGCTTAGATAAATTAGATACTTTAGATAAATATCCATTATATCCATATTGGATAAGCATAAATGCATTATAGCCTAATGAATAGCAATAATCTGCATCAAAATTAGATGGGAATGCACATCTACCCTCATATCCAAAGAAATGATGTAGTGCATTAAATTTACCATCATATTCTCCATTCTTTTTTCTTTCATCAAGATTTGCTTTAACTAAAGCAGAAAATAGTTTTTCAGATTCAATCAATGATACCTGAACATTTCCATGTGGATCTCTATCTAAGAATAATTGTTGTTGTATATTTAATGGAAGAATAGCAAATACAGCCATTGATTCTTTTGTTAATCTTTCACTAATAAATTGATACTTATCATTCCAGCTAGATAATGCATTAAATTCATCTGCCTTACTTCCAGCAAGCATTTCATTAATTTCATGAATTAATGTAGAGAATTCTGGTACAAATTCAACAACACCTTCTGGTATAATTGCAACACCAAAGTTCATTCCCTTCTTGCTTCTTGAAACAACGCTATCAGCAATATAATTTGCAATTGAAGCTAAAGACATTTTCTTTGCTGCTACCTCTTCAGAGATTAAGCAAATATTTGGCTGAGTCTCTAATGCGCACTCTAATGCTACATGAGAAGCAGATCTACCCATAACCTTAATAAAATGCCAATATTTCTTTGCTGAATTACAGTCTCTTTCAATATTACCAATTAATTCAGAGTAAGTTTTTGTTGCAGTATCAAATCCAAATGAGCATTCAATATCCTCATTCTTTAAATCTCCATCGATAGTCTTAGGACATCCAATAACTTGGACTCCAGTATTATTAGCTTGAAAATATTCAGCTAATACTGCAGCATTAGTATTAGAGTCATCACCACCAATAATAACTATTGCAGTAATGCCATGCTTCTTACAAACCTCACTAGCAACATTAAATTGTTCTTTAGTCTCAAGCTTAGTTCTACCAGAGCCAATAATATCAAAGCCTCCAGTATTTCTATATTGATTAATGTATTCATCATCAAATACTAAATAATCATCTTCAATTAAGCCACTAGGACCCTTTTTAAATCCAATTAATACATTATCCTTGTTTGTAGCTTTTAAAGCATCATATAATCCACAAATAACATTATGTCCACCGGGAGCTTGACCTCCTGATAAAATAACTCCTACTACTTGCTTCTTTGAAACTGAAGTATTTGTTCCTCTTTCAAATGTAATTTCTTTTTTTCCATAAGTATTAGGAAATAAAGCTTTAATCTTTTCTTGATCAGCTACACTTTGTGTTGCTTCTCCCTCTTTAACGCAAATTTCTGAAATACCATTTCTAAGCATACCAGGTAATTTTGGTTGATATTGATATCTCGCAATTTGAAGTGGTGATAATTTCATCTCTATATTCTCCTTTTTGTAAATGTAATTCTTTCCTATAGTATACCACGATACTTAAAAAAAGAATAGAAAAATTTTTAAATGATAACACTTTCTATTTATTCAAAAATTTATTGATTCCATTCTTTAATCTAGTTAATGCATCATAAATATTTTCTCTTTGTGTTGCAATATTAATTCTAACAAAACCCCTACCAGATTTTCCATATTCATCTCCAGGAGTAATATATAATCCAGTTTCTTTTCTTAAGAAATTACAAAATTCCTTAGAATCATTAGTGATATTTTTAATATCTACCCATAATAAATAAGTAGCATCACCTTCAATTAAATGAATCATTGGTAATTCTTTTTCTAAATATTCTTTAAATATTCTTCTATTTTCATAAATATATTCTCTTAATTCATCAACCCAATATTCACATTTATAAGCAGCCTCAACTGCAGTTATCGCAAAACTATTAGGTTCTGCAATTTCATCAGTATTAATACCTCTATATACCTTGTGACGTATTAAAGGATTAACAACTGATATTGCAGAGCTTTGTAGACCAGCAATATTAAAGGTTTTAGTAGGAGAAATGCATACAATACTATTTTCCCTACATTCTTTTGAAACGGATTGAAAGGGAATGTATTCTAAATTAGGTCTTGTAATATCACAATGGATTTCATCAGAAACAACTAATACATTATATTTGTAGCATAATTCTCCTATTTTCTTTAATTCCTCAAAGCTCCATATTTTACCAATTGGATTATGAGGATTACAAAATATCAACATTGAGGTTTGAGGGTCACTTAATGCTTCTTCTAACATATCAAAATCAATTTGATATTCATAATTTTCATATTTCAAAGGGCATTCATAAATATATCTTCCATTATTATATATTGAATTAAAAAATATATTATAAACTGGAGTCAATAAAACAACCTTCTCAGCAGGACTTGTAAGTTTCCTAACAATAGAGGAAATAGAAGGTACTACGCCTGTTGAAAACATAAGCCAATCCTTCTCCATTTTAAAATTATGTCTTTTATTCCACCAATTAATAATAGAATCCTTCCAAGAATCAGGAATTATATTATATCCATAACATCCTTGATTAACTCTTTTAATTAAAGCCTCTTCTACTTCAACAGGACTTCTAAAATCCATATCAGCAACCCACATCGGAAGTTCATTAGAATTAACATCCCATTTTAATGAATTAACATTAAATCTATTAGTTTTTTCATCAAAATTAATCATTATTATCAACCTCAATTAATGTTTTATCTTTATCTACCATATCATGAGAAAATATAATATCATCTATACTTTTAGCATGAATATGTCCACTAATAGGATTCTTAATGCTATCAATTTTAGTTAAAATATTAGCTTCAATATTACTACATAATTCAAATGCTAAATCAGTATTAGTAAGCTTACAATCTATAAGCTTTACATTATCCATATAGCATAATCCCTGATTACTTTCAATTTCACAATTAATAAATGTAATATTATTACTATTCCAGGCTAAATATTCTCCAACAATTTTAGAATTATAAATTGTTACATTATTACAATTCCAAAAAGCATCCTTGCTATTTAATATTGAATTAAATATTGTAATATTACTACCTCCATCAAAGCAGTAATTACCATCTAAATAAAAATTATGAATTACAATATTACTACTATTCATTCCGAAATAATCACCAGTTGCCTTACAATTATTAAGTCTTATATTATTACAACTCCAAAATGTTTCTAAAGCATCACTCAATATAACATTGTTTAATTCAATATCATCACATCTTCTAAATTGCTTAGGAGCTATTATATTAGAATTATTTATTACTAAATGATTAGTATACCAAATACCACTTCTTGCAGTATTTTCCCATAATGAATTATTGACAATTACATTCTTCGAGTACCATAATGGATACTTCCATCTGAATGTTGTATTATTAACAACTAAATTACTACATTCCTTTAATGGAGACTCTCCATCCTCAAATACACATTCTGAAATAATTGTATCATTTATATGGTATAAGGCTCTTTCACCTGTTAATGTTTTATTTTTAACCTCTTCCATAAACATTATTCCTTTCAAATTCATTTATAGATTATACCACATTATTTTACAATTTTTAATTAAGAAAAAAATTAATCTTTATTTATTGTAAATAATTTTTTCTTATAATAAATTTCATTAAAAAAAAGATGATTAGAAAATTAATTATTTAAAGATTCTAGGGGTCTTTAAACTCGAGCTTTCTAATCATTTATTTGTATAATAATCATATATAAATTTCTACATTAATATTTATTGCTTAAGATATATTAGTTATTAATAGTATTTATTTTTATACATTACGAGTCACAAAATGTTTAACTTCATTAGATGGATTGGATAGTTCTGTTTTAAAAAATTCAGGATAATATTTTTTATTATGATTTGCGCTAATCCATACCAAATTTTCTTTATTACCATCCTCTGTAAAACTATTACATACTGGCTCAAAATTAACTGGTACTTTCATATAAAAGAAGAAAGAAATCTCATGAACAATATTCCCTTGTTTATTAAGTGAGTCACCTGGAAAAAAATTTTCATGAATGAAACCTAATCTGTCTATTTCCATTTTTACACCAGTTTCTTCAAAAACTTCTCTCCTTACTGCCTCTTCCGCTGTTTCACCAAATTTTATTCTTCCACCAACAGAATATAAATGATCAAAGTGGTCATTTTCTACCATAAGAAATCTATTTTCTTTCATTATAATTGCACCTACACGGATATTAAGAATTCCATCATCTATTTTTACACATAAGTCATGTTTCATTTATAATATACCTCCACAAAATTCTAATTTAAGGATTTTGAATCCTATCATAATATGTTAATAAACATCAATCTATATTTAAAACATAAATTTAAAAATATATTATTATTCCTAATAAAAAAAATCTCTGATTCTAAATCAGAGATAAAATTTCAATCTGGCGCGCCCAAGAGGACTCGAACCCCTAACCTTTTGATCCGTAGTCAAACGATCTATCCAATTGATCTATGAGCGCAAATGGCGGTTCGGACGGGACTTGAACCCGCGATCTCCAGTGTGACAGACTAGCATGTTAACCACTACACCACCGAACCACGTGCTCGTTTATTATAGCATAGTAAAAATGACTAATCAAGTATTATTTTATATTTTTTTTATTTAAAGAATTAACTTCAATTCTTCATCAGTTAAAAATCTATATTCTCCTTCTTGTAGATTTTCATCTAAAGTTAATGGTCCAAAGCTTATTCTTTTAAGATATGTAACCTTACAATCTAAAGCCTCCAGCATTCTTTTAACCTGATGGTATTTTCCTTCTTTTATTGTTAATATTCCTTCATTATTATTAATTCTATTATAGCTTGCAGGCATACATAAATACCCATCATCAAGAATTATCCCTTCTTGAAACTTAGATATTTTATCTAAAGTTAATTCACCTTCAAATTTTAAATAATAAGTCTTATCAACATGCTTTTTAGGTGATAACATTCTATGGGCTAAATCTCCATCATTAGTTATTAATAATAAGCCTACAGTATCTTTATCTAACCTTCCTACAGGAAATAGATTTCTTTTTTCATAACCTTCAATTAAATCTAAAACAATAGGATCATGATTATCATAGGTTGCTGATATATATCCATCAGGTTTATTTAGCATAATATAAATATTTTTTTCATATTTAATAGTAGAATCTGCTATAGTTATTTCATCATTAATTTCATCAACCTTAAAATCATCATCAGTAATGATTTCTCCATTTACCATAACAAATCCTTTTCTTATTAATTCCTTTACCTCTTTTCTAGAACCATATCCAGAATGAGCTAATATTTTATCTAATCTAATCATAATCCACCTCAAGAAAAATATGTGCTAAAAAGCACATATTTAATAATTATTTCTTATAGCCATTAGGGTTATTCTTTTGCCAATTCCAAGTATCTCTACACATATCCTCAAGACTTCTTTCAGTCTTCCATCCTAAAATCTCTAAGGCCTTATCTGAATTAGCATAGAATTCTGGTAAATCACCATCACGTCTTGGACCATATTCATACTTGATTTTAATATTATTTACCTTTTCAAAGGCATTAACTATTTCATTGACACTATAAGGAACACCAGTACCTAAATTAAATACCTCTACACCTTTATGCTCTAAAACATAATCTATAGCCTTAACATGACCTATTGCTAAATCAACAACATGAATATAATCTCTTCTACAAGTACCATCTAAAGTAGGATAATCATTTCCAAAAATAGTTAAATGATCTCTTCTTCCTACTGCTACTTGTGAAATATATGGCATTAAATTATTAGGAATACCCTGAGGGTCTTCTCCAATTAATCCACTCTTATGAGCTCCAATAGGATTAAAATAACGCAATAATACTACTGATAAATCCTTATTAGCTTTAGCTGAATCTTCAAGAATTTGTTCCATCATTACCTTTGTCCAGCCATAAGGATTAGTACAAGTGCCACGCTTCATTGTTTCTAAATATGGAATAGGATTTTCAGCTCCATATACTGTAGCTGAAGAAGAGAAAATAATTGAATTAGTACCATATTCTCTCATACATTCTAATAAAGATAAAGTTGTATCAATATTATTTCTATAATATTCAATTGGTTTTGATACAGATTCTCCTACTGCCTTTAAACCTGCAAAATGAATAACTGCATCAATATTATTTTCTTCAAATATTTTAGATAATAATACCTTATCTTTAACATCAGCTTCATATGCGATAACTTTTTTTCCTGTAATTTTTTCAATTCTATTTATAGCCTCAGGACTACTATTAGAGTAATTATCTACAATTACAACATTATAACCAGAGTCAAGTAATTCTACTGCAGTATGTGAGCCTATATATCCAGCTCCACCAGCTAAAAGTATAGTTTTCATATTATTCCCCTTTTTTTAATAGTTTATTTCTACCTAAATTTTACTATTTTTTTTTAATAAATACAAGTTGTTTTTATAAAAATAAAGGCCCTGTAGGCCTTTATATGCTATTCAGTTCTTAACGCAACAACTGGATCACGCTTAGCAGCAGCACGTGCAGGTACTAATCCTGATATTAGAGTTAATATTACACTTAATGATACCATAATTAATGCTTGATACCATGGAAGTGTCGCAATTGTATATACACCACTTAAGCTACCAACTACCATATTAATTAATATTGATAATAAATAAGTTATACCAATACCTAATAATCCTGCTGCAGTACCAATAATAAATGTTTCTGCATTAAATAGATGAGATACATCCTTCTTTCTACCACCTAATGCTCTAATTACACCAATTTCTTTTGTTCTTTCAACAACTGAAACATAAGTAATTATTCCAATCATTACTGTAGAAACTACTAGTGATAATGCTGTAAAGGAAATTAATGCTATAGTAATAATTTGAATTAAATTATTTACTAAGCCAATAATTAAACCTATAACATCACTATATTCCATCTTTAAGCTATCATCATATTCTAATATAGATAAATCAGATAATTCATCTCCTATTATCTTATTATTTAATAATTCATTAATTGTAGCTGCAGAATCAGAATAATTAGGAATTAATGCCTCAAGACTACCATCATCATTAATATAATATTTTTCAGCAACATAAGAAGAAATATTTTCAATTGATGATAATGAATTATTATCAATGAAATCAGAAACATCAGTAGCATTTAGCATTCCTCTTCCTACTTTTTCATCAAATTCATAATCAACATAGAAATAGGTTTCTCCATTGTCTAATATGTCTCTATAATAGAAATCAAATTTAGAATAATCCTTAAAGGTAATTGTTTGAGTATCTGTATCAATAATAAAATCATTTAAACCAATTTCCCCTATACTTTGAGTATCTAAATAAAAGCCCTTAGTATCAATTGTATAGGTTTTATTATTAAAATCAATAGTAGGATTTTTAGTTACATTTGCATATGAATATAATTTATCACTATCATATAATTTAGGAATATCATCTTCTTCTACTAATGTAGATTCAATCTTATATATTTTACCATCCTCTAATACATAAGTATCATCAGGATTTTTATGATAATATTCTTCTGTAGTTAATACATACTCATCTTTATAGAATTTATTCTCTAATTCATCAAAACGATATTTATCATATCCATTTTGAGTAGCTACAAGATTTCCATTATTATCTAATTTAATCTTATAATAGCTTTGGTTAGTAACCTTCATTACATATTCATAATCCCCATCACTATTTTTATATCTATAAAGATTATTTCCAGAATTAGGAACTAATTCCTTATTATTAAAATTAATATTAGTATTAGGGAATTCTTTTCCTAAAATAGTAAATTTTGCAAGACTATAGGCATTAATAGAGATATTATCACTTATTTGAATAGAATCCTCAATATAAAATGCATCTCCTAAGGAATCACTCATTTTTAAATAAAATCCATATTCATCATTATCATCCTTTTCAAGTCGATATTGATTACCTAAATAATCCTCTGCGTAGCCATCTGAATTCACTTTGACTTCAAAGAATTTTTTAGTTGCTGGATCTCTATAATAATACAGTGTAGTTTCTGTACCATCATCATTTTTTATCTTTCCAGTATAGAAGCCATTTTTATCAACCTTATATAAACCTGATGTTTGAGAGTCATTCCAAATATCTAAATAATTAGTAAGCTTATCCTTTTGTTCAAAATTATTGCAATAAAAATAAATTGTAATTGGATATTCTGCTCCACCTAGGGCTTGAGTAGAATAAGATACAAATTCTTTTTTATTTGAAGCTCCAGTATCACTAGACATAAATTGAGCTATCATATCCATAATAGCACTAGATGCATTAGAATTTAAATATGCTTTTTCACAACTTGTTTTAGAATTACCATCAAATTTGAATTTATATCCTAATTCAACATTATATAATCCATCATTAGCAATTGCAGATGATACTATTTCTGATTGATTAATACCCTTCTTTTTATTACCAAAGGTATAATCTCTCATATGATTAGATAATTCATTTGTATAGTATAAGCCTCCTGAGGTTAAACATCCATAAGATAGGCTTGATTTAAGCTTTAATACACATTTAACATTTAAATCAACTTTACCATCAACCTCACCAAAGGCATTTCTTTTATAATTATTCCATTTTTCATCAGTTTCATTTGCTAAAGAACCGTCTGAATATGCAGAAGCATAATATTTATCACCTAAATCATCATCTTGAGATTCACCTTTTGTATATACTGTATCATTAGGATACCATGTAAATTCCTTAGCGCCTAACTCTTCATAGCTTATTGTTTCTGGTAGTTGTAAAATTGGGGAAGAATTATAATTTGAATCATTACCAATTTTATAACAATAGTTTAAGAATACCTCTTGAGAAAAATAACCATATTCTGCAAGCTCTAGATCATTTAGTGTATTTGAATTTTTACTAGCTACAGCTATTAAGCTTTCTTTACTATTAATAACATCTTCAAAGGTATAACCATCCTCTAAATATAAAACATCATATTGATCAAGAATATATTTAGCATTTGAAGGAATTTCAGTCATTACAGTAACAGAATTAATCATATTAGCATAATCTTTGAAATCCTTAACATTATTTAAAACTGACGCATAAGTAGCTTGAATAGCTGAAACACTCATTTTATGAGAAATACCATCTGAGGTTCTAAAATCAGTATAAAGATTTGGAGCTATTTTATAGCCATATAAATATTGAATTAGCTCACATGCATCATCTGGCATATCAGCCAAAAATTCCATATATTCTTTGCCTACTTTATTAGTTGCAGTAACTCCATTCATATTATATAGAGTTCTAACTAGTGATGAAATAAAAATACTAGATGTATCATTAGTTGGATTTACATCCTCTTTATTATTTGTTAATCCTCCACCCATAATGGAAGAATAATCAAGACTTGATGAGGTAATATATACGGGATTTCCTGATAGCATATCATTTTCCATTTCAGATATATAGCCTTGTACTCCATTTGATACTGAAAGTACTGTAGATACTCCTACTATACCGATACAGCCAGCTAGTGCTACCATTAAAGTTCTTTTAAATTTTGCTTGAAGGTTTCTTGCAGAAAGCTTAAATGAAGTGAAGAAGCTCATTTTAGATTTTTCTTTTTTTATTCTTTTTACTGCTTCATCAGCATTACTGGCTTTTTCTTCTTTTTCTTTTAAATATTCAAGTTCTTTTTCCTCATCCTCTTCTGATAAAGGATTAGAATCCTCAATAACATTACCATCAAGACATTTAACAATTCTTGTAGAATATTTATATGCTAAATCAGGATTATGAGTAACCATAATTACTAATCTTTCTTCAGCTATTTCTTTTATTAAATCCATTATTTGGATACTAGTTTCAGTATCAAGTGCACCGGTAGGTTCATCTGCAAGAAGTATTTCAGGATCATTTACTAAGGCACGTGCTATTGCAACTCTTTGACACTGACCACCTGATAATTGATTAGGCTTTTTATAATATTGTTTAGCTAATCCTACTCTATCAAGTGCATGCTTAGCTCTTGCTTGACGTTCAGCTTTAGATACTCCTGAAATAGTTAAGGCAAGTTCAACATTGCCTAAAACTGTTTGGTGAGGTATTAAATTATAGCTTTGAAAAATAAAACCAATTCTATGATTACGATAAACATCCCAATCATGATCATTAAAGTTTTTTGTGCTTTTTCCATTAATTACTAAGTCACCATCAGTATAATGGTCTAAGCCTCCAATGATATTTAATAATGTAGTTTTACCACAGCCAGAAGGTCCTAATATAGAGACAAATTCATTCTTTCTAAAGCATAAATTGATTCCCTTTAAAGCCTCTACTGTCATATCAGCAACATAATAATTCTTTTTTATGTTTTTTAATTTTAACATGTACGTCACCTCACGTCCTCATTAATTATACAATTTTATTATAAATATTCAAATGATATTTTATGTGAAATTATGTAATTTGTATTAATATAATTTTTGTATTTTATATTTTAAAACTATTATATTCATAAATTAAAATAATTTATAATTTAAAATAAAAAAAGAGCGAAATAAATCGCTCGAAATATTATTCCATCCAAGATGGATCATTAGGATTCTTTTGAAATTTTAAAACCTTTTTTATATCTCTTTCACTAATATAATTTTCCTCTGCTGCAACCTGAACTAAGGTTTCAAAATTAGATAAAGAATGATTAATAACATTAGCATCAGCTAGTTTCTTAATTCCCTTTTCTAAACCATAAGTAAATATTGAAGCAATACCTAAAACATTGCATCCGGCTTCTCTTAAAACCTCTACAACCTCAATTGAAGAGCCTGCAGTAGAAATCAAATCCTCAATAACTACAACATCCTGTCCTTCTGGTACTACACCCTCAATTTGATTTCCTCTACCGTGATCCTTTGCGCCACCACGAACATAGCCCATTGGCATATCTAGAATTTCAGATACATAAGCAGCATGGGCAATTCCTGCTGTTGATGTACCCATAACTACCTTACAGGTAGGATAATAGGTTTTAATAATCTCTGCAAGACCATTTTCAACAACTCTTCTTACTGAAGGATAAGATAAAGTTAATCTATTATCACAATAAATTGGTGATTTAATACCTGATGCCCAAGTAAATGGATCATTTGGCTTTAAAAATACTGCTTTAATTTTTAATAGGTTTTTTGCAACCTCTACTGCTAATTGATTCTTTTCCATATTAACAAAACTCCTTTACACATCTTAAATATGCCTCAAGTGGATTACTTGATGCAGTAATACTTCTTCCTACAACAATATAGGTTGAACCTAATTCCTTAGCATAGCTAGGAGTAGCCACTCTCTTTTGATCATTTACTGAATCATCCTGAAAACGAATACCAGGTGTAACTGAAATTAAGCCTAATTCTTTGATAATTGGTGCTTCAAGTGCTGAACATACAACTCCATCTAATCCTGCAGTTTTTGCATTTAAGGCATAAGTTTTTACAACATCAGCTAAAGGAGCTTTAATTAAAAGCTCATTTTCTAATACATCTTGAGAAATTGAGGTTAATTGAGTTACCGCAATTAGCTTAGTATTTTTTCCACCCTCAACACTATCAAGTCCACGTCTTGCAGCCTTCATCATTTCAATACCACCAGCAGCGTGTACATTTGTAATATCAACACCTAATGATGCAATATTTCTCATAGCCTTTTCTACTGTATTTGGAATATCATGAAGCTTCAAATCTAAGAATATTTTAAATCCCTTTTCCTTAAGCTCTCTAACAAGACTAGGTCCTTCCTTATAGAAAATCTCCATACCAATCTTTAAATATGGACTATAACCATCAAATGGCTTTAAAAATTCAATTAAATCCTCACGATTCTTAAAATCGCATGCAATAATAACATCTCTCATTTTTACTTTGCCCTTCCTATAATATCTTCTAAATTTTCAATACCTAATTCTTCCATTACTACTGGTAATTCTTCTATTATGTTTTTACAAGCTAATGGTTCAACTAAATTTAAAGCTCCAACCATAACAAGGCTCGCACCAGCATACATCATTTCAATTACATCATAAGCATTTGAAATACCACCCATTCCAATAACAGGAATATTTACTGCATGAGATACTTCATATACCATTCTTAAGGCAACTGGAAAAATACCAGGTCCACTATAGCCACCCTTTTTAACAGAAATAATAGGCTGACCAGTTTTTAAATTAATTCTCATTCCAACTAAAGTATTAATTAAGCTTATTGCATCAGCACCAGCTGCCTCAACTGCCTTTGCCATAGCTACAATATCAGTAACATTAGGTGAAAGCTTAACAATAATTGGTTTAGTAGCTACTTTTTTAACCTCACGAACTAAATTAGCTGCTACCTCTTCATTAACACCAAATGCCATACCGCCTCCAGTAACATTAGGACAGCTAATATTTAATTCTACTGCAACAACCTCATCTACATCATTAAATTTTCTTACTGTTTCAACATAATCAGTAATACTATGGCCACCTACATTCGCAATAACCTTATCACTAAATACCTTTTTTAGCTTAGGTATTTCTTCATTAATAACATTATCAACCCCTGGGTTTTGAAGTCCAATTGAGTTAATTAATCCAGAAGGACATTCAGCTATACGTGGCAAAGGATTACCATATCTAGGCTTTAAGGTAGTACCCTTTAAGGAAATACTACCTAAAATATTAATATCATAAATTTCACTGAATTCATATCCAAAGCCAAAGGTACCAGATGCAGGAATAACTGGATTTTTGAAGGTATGATTTAAAAAATTAATCTTAGTATTCATTAAAATATTACCTCCCTAGCATCAAATACAGGTCCTTCCTTACAAACACGTTTAGGTCCATTTGTAGTTTCAATAGAACACCCCATACAAGCACCAAAGCCACAGCCCATTCTAGCCTCAAGTGATAAACAACCATTTTTATAGTTTTTAGCTAAAGCCTCAAGCATTCTATAAGGTCCACATGAATAATAGTATTCAATTTCAATATTATTAGCCTTTATACAATCAATTGCATTTCCATGATAACCAAAAGAACCATCATCAGTACATAAATATAAGTTTGTAAGCTCCTCTAAAACTTCAATTAATACTAAATCATCCTTACTTCTAGCGCCATATACTAAATTAGGTCTAATACCTAATTCATTATATTTTTTGGCAAGATTGATCATAGGAGCAATTCCAATACCACCTGCAATTAGTGTTGGAGTAATATCTTTTTTAATATCAAAGCCATTACCAAGTCCTACTAGAACATCAAGCTTCATTCCAGGAGTAAAGTTTGTCATATCCTTAGTTCCTAATCCTAAAACCTTATATAAAATATCAACATGATTTTCTGAATAATCACATACAGATATTGGTCTTCTTAAATATTTATTAGGTAGCTTAATATTAATAAATTCACCAGAATTCTTTATTTCACTACAATCTCCTACTAATCTCATTAAGAATATATCCTTAGAAACTAAAACATTAGACTTTATTTCTAAAATTACGTTCTTCATAATTACTCCTTATCAATTACAGAAATTCCCATAGTAATCTCTTCTAATACATCAAGTAAAACCTTAACAGTATCTAAGCAAGTAAATACAGCTACATTATTATCAATAGCGGCACGGCGAATAATCTTTCCATCATTGTTAGGATTTACACCCTCACTAATCGTATTAATAACATAAGTAACATAACCCTTTTTAATTGAATCAAGAATTTCCTCACTACCTTGAGATATTTTCTTTTTAATTCTTGTCTTTATACCATGCTGCTTAAGGAATTTAGCAGTACCAGAGGTAGCCTCAATATTAAATCCTAAATTATAGAATCTCTTAATTAAAGGTAATGCAGCTTCTTTATCCATATCTGATAATGTCGCAAGAATAGTACCATAATTTGCAACACGAGTACCACTAGCCTTTAATGATTTATATAAAGCTCTATTTAATGAATAATCATAACCAATAGATTCACCTGTAGATTTCATTTCAGGTGATAAAACAACATCAAGTCCTGATAATTTTGTAAATGAGAAGGTAGGAGATTTAACATACCATCTCTTACGCTTTTTAGCAAGACCTACATATCCTAAATCCTTAAGCTTAGCCCCAAGCATAACCTTTGTCGCAATATTCGCAATAGGAATACCTGTAGATTTTGCAAGGAATGGTACAGTACGACTTGAACGAGGATTAACCTCAATAATAGATACCTCATTATTCTTATCTACAATAAACTGAATATTAAATAAACCAATCATATTTAATTTAATACCAATTCTTGTTGTATAATCGACAATAACCTTTTGAACCTCATCACTTAATGAATATGGAGGATATACTGACATACTATCGCCACTATGAACACCTGTTCTTTCAATATGCTCCATTATACCAGGAATGAATACATCAGTTCCATCTGAAATAGCGTCAACCTCACATTCCTGACCTGATACATATTTATCAACTAAAATTGGATGTTCATTATCAAAGGCTACAGCCTCACTCACCTTTTCTACTAATACAGTCTCATCATGAACAATATGCATCATTCTTCCACCTAAAACAAAGGATGGACGAACTAATACTGGATATCCAATTGTATTAGCAGCATTAACTGCCTCTTCTACTGAATAAACACCAAAGCCCTTTGGCATAGGAATACCTAATTCCACCATTGCTTCTTCAAATAACGCTCTATCCTCAGCAGTATCAATTGCCAAAGCACTAGAACCAAATATTTTAACTCCAGCCTTATCAAGCTTAGAAGCTAGATTAATTGCAGTTTGACCACCTAAGGCTACAATTACTCCATCAGGCTTCTCAAAATCAATAATATTCATTACATCCTCAAATGTTAATGGTTCAAAATATAGCTTATCTGATACTGTATAATCGGTAGATACAGTTTCTGGATTATTATTAATAATTATAGCCTCATAGCCTGCCTCTTGAATACCCCAAATCGCATGAACAGTCGTATAATCAAATTCTACACCCTGACCAATTCTAATAGGACCAGAGCCTAATACTACAATCTTCTTCTTATCACTTCTTATTGATTCATTTTCCTCTTCATAAGTTGAATAAAAATATGGAATATAGCTTGAGAATTCAGATGCACAGGTATCAATCATCTTATATACTGGATAAATATTATTATTTTTTCTTAAATTATAAATTTCAACATAACTTGAATTCCAAATTTTTGCTAAATAAGAATCTGCAAAGCCATATCTTTTTGCTAATCTAAGAGTTTCTAAATCCATAGGTTTAGCCTTAATTATTTCTTCAAGCTCAATAATATGAGCATATTTTTCTAAGAAGAATCTGTCAATCTTAGTCAAAAAATATAATTCATCAATAGTAACACCCTTACGTAGAGCCTCACCTATTGCATAAATTCTTTCATCAGTATGTAATGAAATAAATTTCATCAAGTCCATTTCATTCATATTTTTTAAAGAATCAAGCTCGATATGATCAACCTTATTTTCTAAAGATCTAATAGCCTTAAGTAACGATTCTTCAATAGTTCTACCTATTGCCATTACCTCACCTGTAGCCTTCATTTGAGTTGAAAGACTACGATTAGCAGTTGCAAATTTATCAAATGGGAATCTAGGAATCTTTGTAACAACATAATCTAGGGTTGGCTCAAAGGATGCTAAAGTATTAGCAATCTTAATCTCATCAAGTCTCAAACCACAAGCAATTTTAGCAGAAACTCTCGCAATAGGGTAACCTGATGCCTTTGATGCTAAGGCTGAGGAACGAGAAACACGAGGGTTTACCTCAATTACATAATATTTAAATGAATATGGGTCAAGTGAGAATTGAACATTACAACCACCCTCAATTCCTAAAGCACGAATAATCTTTAATGCTGAATTTCTTAGCATTTGATATTCCTTATTAGTTAAGGTTTGACTTGGTGCTACTACAATGGAATCTCCTGTATGAATACCAACAGGATCAACATTTTCCATATTACATACTACAATTGCAGTATCATTTTTATCTCTTAATACCTCATACTCTATTTCTTTAAAGCCCTTAATAGATTTTTCAACTAATACCTGAGATACAGGAGATAATTTTAAAGCATTTTTAGCTAAAGGAATTAATGCCTCTTCATTATCAGCGAATCCTCCACCTGTACCTCCTAAGGTAAATGCAGGTCTTAAAATTACTGGATATCCTACCTTTAAGGCAGCATCCTTAACCTCATCTAAAGTAGTTGCTGTAATAGATTCAAGAATAGGCTCATTTATTTCTAAGCATAGCTCTTTAAATAATTCTCTATCCTCAGCACGCTCAATAGCTCTACTAGAAGTACCTAGTAATTCAACCTGACATTCATCTAAAATTCCCTTTTTAGCTAATTGCATACCTAAATTTAGGCCTGTTTGACCACCAATTGAACAAATCAATCCATCAGGACGCTCAAAACGAATAATCTTAGCTACATTCTCTAAGTCAAGTGGTTCCATATAAACCTTATCAGCAATTTTAGTATCAGTCATTATAGTTGCAGGATTAGAGTTAACTAAAATAACCTCATATCCTTCTTCCTTCAAAGCAAGACAGGCTTGAGTACCAGCATAATCGAATTCTGCTCCCTGTCCAATAACAATAGGACCTGAACCAATCACCATAATTTTTTTAATATCTGTTCGTTTTGGCATAATCATTTCCTCCACATTTCTTCATTAATTCCATGAATTTATTAAAGATATATTCACTATCCTCAGGACCTGCAGCAGATTCAGGATGATATTGAACTGAAATAACATTATTTTTCTTATCTCTCATTCCCTCAGCCTCATTATCTATTAAATTAATATGAGTTAATTCAAGCTCTGTATCCTTAAGAGACTTTATATCTATAGCAAATGAATGATTTTGACTTGTTATTTCCACCTTATCAGTTTCTAAATTTTTAACAGGATGATTTCCTCCACGATGACCAAACTTCATCTTATAGGTTTTAGCTCCATAAGCAAGACCAATAATTTGATGTCCTAAGCAAATACCTAAAATAGGCACAACACCCTTCATTTGACGTACAAGCTCAATAACAGGCTTAACATTTTCAGGATCACCAGGACCATTTGACAAAAATAATCCATCTGGCTTATATTTCATTATAACATCCTTTGGAGTATCATAAGGAACTACAACGACATTACAGCCACATTGATTTAATTTACGAATAATATTTAATTTAACACCACAGTCTACCGCAACAACAGTAAAAAGTGGATTAGGAGTTCTTGAATACCAAATCTTTTTAGAGGATACAGTAGGTACTTGATTTTTTGGATATTCATAATTATTTATTAATTCCATGCATTCATCAATAGGCTTATCAATATCACAAATTAATGCCTTCATAGAACCCTTATCTCTTATAAGGCGAACTATTTCTCTTGTATCAACACCACTAATTCCTACAGCGTGATTCTCTTCCATCACTTCTCCTAAAGTCCTTGTAAAACGGAAATTTGATGGAATATCATTATATTCACGAACAATGAATCCTGACATATAAATGTTCTTTGATTCATAATCTTCATCTGTTAATCCGTAATTACCAATTAATGGATAGGTCATACAAACCATTTGTCCACAATAGGATGGGTCTGATAAAATTTCTTGATAGCCTACAACTGATGTGTTAAATACAATTTCAGCTACTTTCTCATCAAAAGAACCAAAGCCATCTCCTAAAAAGACATGTCCATCCTCTAATACTAGCTTTCTATTCATTATTCTCCCTCTTTTCTATATACTATTTTACCATTAAATATATTATATTTAGTAAATCCATAATAGGTTTGTCCTATAAATGGAGAATTCTTACTTTTTGATAATATTTCATCCTCACTATAGGTATGAGGATTAGTAATATCAATTGCGATGACATTCGCAACGCTACCCTCATATAATCCATATTTTGGTAAATTAAATATTCTCATTGGATTATATACTAATAAATCTAAAAATCTATCTAAAGAAATTAAATTATTTCTAACAAAATTTGTATAAATTATAGGAATCATTGTTTCAATTCCAATAATACCATTAGGAGCTTTATCATATTCTCTATTCTTTTCCTCTTTAGTATGAGGAGCATGATCAGAAGCTAAAACATCAACAGTACCATCAAGTAAAGCCTTAATAGTTTCTAATCTATTTTCTTCACTCCTTAATGGGGGATTCATTTTATAATTAGTATTTTTAATCATAGTCTCATTTAATACTAAATGATGTGGTGCAACCTCACAAGTAATATTATTATATCCATTCTTTTTAGCTTCTCTAATAGCCTCAAATGATTCCTTAGTTGACATATGACAAAAATGATATTTACATCCTACTTTTTTAGCAAGCTCGATTTCTCTTCTTACAGCTACATATTCACCAGCTGGCGCATATTTATAAACACTATCTTCAGCATGAGATGCAATAATTAAATTATATTTTTCAGCTAATTTCATAGCCTTTTCTAATAATTCTATATTATTTACACCTCTACCATCATCAGATAATGCATAAACCTTATCACTTAATAGATCTATATCACTAAGCTCCTTATCCTCCTCATTAACAGAAACTGAAGCATAAGGGTATACATTTATAACAGCATCACGCTTAATAATTTCTTCTTGCTTCCTCAAATTATCAACATTATGAGGACAAGGCTTCAAATTAGGCATAGACATAACTACACTAAAGCCACCCTTAGCTGCGGCTTTAGTACCTGTAAGAATAGTTTCTTTATTCTCAAAGCCTGGTTCTCTTAAATGAACATGAACATCAATTGCCCCAGGCATAACTAATGTATTTTTACAATCTAAAACCTCATAATTATTATTATCAATTGAATCATCTATCTTAATAATTAAATCTTTATCTATTAAAATATCTTTCTTAACAAGCTTATTATTTAAAACTATACTACCATTTTTTAAAAGAATCATAGCTTACCCTCTAACTCCATAGAAATAATTGCCATACGGACATATACACCATTAGTCATTTGTTTATATATTCTACTTTTTTCTGCCTCAGCACATTCACTTGCAATTTCTACTCCTCTATTAATAGGGGCAGGATGCATAATAATCGCATTATCCTTCATTTGATTCATTCTTTCTAATGTCAAACCATATTTTTCATGATATTCTGAAACTGACATTTCCATTTTTTCTTGATGACGCTCAAATTGAACTCTTAATAGCATTATAATATCCATTGTTTTTATCGCTTCATCAAAAGGAATAAATAAAGCCGAATTATCATTAAATTCCTCAGGACCAGAAATATAAACCTTCATTCCTAATCTTTCCATAATCTCTATATTAGTATGAGCTACTCTAGAATGAGAAATATCACCAACTATACAACATTTTAAACCTTCAAATCTTCCATACTCCTCATAAATAGTCATTAAATCTAATAATGACTGAGTAGGGTGATCACTTGCACCATCACCTGCATTAAAAATTGGAATCTTTATACCCTCAAGCTCTTTATAATAGCCATCCTTAGAATGACGAATAATTACTCCGTCAACTCCAATAGATTCAAAGGTTCTTACAGTATCATATAAAGTTTCACCCTTTTGAACACTAGATGCGCTCACATTACAATCTAAAACCTGAATTCCTAAATTCATTAACGCAGACATAAATGAATAATGAGTACGAGTTGAATTTTCAAAGAAAAGTGTCGCAAATCTTTTATCAGGATAAGATACCTTATATCCACCCTTTAACTTTTCAGCATAATCAATGATTTCTTGAATCTTTTCTGTTGATAAATCTCTTAATCTAAGTAAGCCTTTCATATTTCACCTCAAAAAAAATAGTTTTCCAATCCAAAAAGGACTAGAAAACTAGTATCAACACAATAAAATTCATATTAATCTGGTATTCTTGTTAGCCTCTCTGGACTATCTTAAAGCTTTTCGGAATATATCTTACCACAAAGCTTCTTTATATTCAAGTTAAAATAAGAATAATAACAAAATTATTATATCTCTAAAATACCATCCTTAACATCTAATAAAAAATCATATAAATCATCATAATATTCCTTTTGAAGCATTAAATCATCATTAAAACCAAAATAAACTATTAATGCCTTATCAGAAACCTCATCTACTAATTTATTAATTTCATCAACCTCTATATCATTACAAATTTCTTCTTCCTTATAGGTATTTATAAACCAATCAGGATTATTAGCTCTTTTTAATGCTTCACTATATTTTAATATTCTCATCATTTTCTCCTAATATTATGATTGAATTGGGATATTTTTTATCTAAATATTCTAAATCAAAGCTATCTAATAATTCAAAATTATCCATAATATCATTATTAATATTAGATAATTTAAAATCATAATTATTTTTTATTGATAAACCAATAATATTTATTTCTTTACTTATCTTAAGATACATTCCAATACTTCTAATTAAAATTCCACTACCAATAGGAATAATAATATTATCAAAACTATTATTTATTTTCTTTAAATATGGAATAAATTCCTTATAAGATATATTAATATCTAAAAAATTCAAAACATAAGAATTATCTATTTCTAAAGAGATATCCTTAGCTAAGTCTAAAAGCTCTAAATATCCATATTTAGTAGGAGCCTTTACAATATCAGTCTGATATAATTCTAATTCATTAATAATGTTATTTTCTAAATCATCAGGAATAACTAAAATAAGCTTAATACCTTTATTGAATAAATATTTAGCTAAATACATAATATTAATTCCTTTACCAAAGGAGACAATAGTTGAATTTAAATTAATTGTCCCCTCATTTAATAAAGATTCTATTATATTTTTAATAATTATTTCTCTATGATTAAATCTAAATATTTCCATTATTTTAATGTTTCCTCAAGCTCATCAAGTAATTCCTCTAATCTCTTTACTACTGCCATAAAGGCTTCCTTATTAGTTAAATCAACACCAGCATTTTTAATTATTTCAACTGGATCATTACTTCCTCCAGCTTTTAATAAATTAAGATAATTATCAAGATCATTACTATTTCCATTCTTGACCTTATTATATAAAGCTAAAGAAGCACTATAGCTTGTTGCATATTGATATACATAATAAGGGGTATGGAAGAAATGAGGAATACTAGCCCATACCATATCCTTATATTTTTCATTATCTAAATCAATATCAAAATATGATAAATATAAATCATGCATAATCTTAGATAAACTAATAGAAGTAACTGCCTCGCCCTTTTCTACCATAGAATGAGCTTGATATTCATAATCTGCGAATAATGTTTGACGATAGAAGGTTGCGATTAAATCATCAATGGCTTGTTCTAATAAAACAATCTTTTCATTTTTATCATCAATATTTTTAACTAAATAATCTAAGAATAATTGTTCATTGAAAGTAGATGCTACTTCAGCTACAAAAATAACATAATCAGCAGTTTCAGGCTTTTGAGCCTCATTTGCATATAATGTATGAATTGAATGTCCACATTCATGAGCTATTGTAAACGCACTAGATAAATCATCATTATGATTCAATAAAATAAATGCACCTTCATTATATGTACCTGTAGAATATGCACCAGTAGATTTACCATCAGAAGAATATACAGAAACTCTACCAAATTCTAAAGCTTTAGAAGCTTTTTTATAATAATCACTACCCAATGATTTTGAAGCTTCTAATACCATATTTCTTGAATCAATATAAGAATATTTCTTATTAGATTCTTTCATATGTAAGAATCTATCATAAGTATGAATTTCATCTAAATTAAAATATTTTTTTCTAATATTATAATATCTTTTTAATAAATGGGTATTTTCCTTAGTAGTTTCTACTAAAGAATGAAATACCTTAGGATCGATATTATCTTTATATAGCTTACAAGCTAAACAAGATTCATATCCCTTACTTTTAGCAATATTAAATTCATTACTAATAATACCATTATAAATACCTGCAAAGGTATTTCTATGATCATAATAATATTTAAATATTCCTTCAAATATTATTCTTCTATCCTCTTGTTTATCCATTTTAGATAAATAATAACGATAATTAGAATTATTTATTACTAAATCACTTCCATCAGTTAATTTAACTGTGACATCAAAATTATCTTGAATTGCTAAGCTATCATAAAGCTTAACAATATTATTTTGAGTATCCTCAAGTAAAGAAATTACTTCTTCTACTTCAGTAGTTCTTACATGTTCTTGCATTCTAAATAACTTATTTAAGCTATATAGATTAGCTTTAATATCTAAATCCTCATTAACCCAATCTAATACTTTCTTACCAATTGATAATATTTCAGGATTTGCAAATGCTAATTTTTGATTATAATCACTAAAAATACTATACATTAGATTAACATCCTTCTGAGAATCTAAATTCTTTTGATTTAAATCCTTCTTCATATGAGCATAACAAAAAGCTTTTGATAGAATTAATTCAGCATTAGTTTTCTTAATCAAAAATTCCTTAAATGAAGCTTTATCATTTAACTTATCTTTATAAGCTGCAAGCTCATTAATCATATTATTTATTTTTTCTAAATCATTAGTCCATTCATTTCTATCCTTATAAATAAGACCTAAATTCCAATTTAAATTTTCCATATAATTCTCCTTTTCAAATCTTATAATTATTATACTATTTTAATATTAAACTGTAAAATAAAATAATCTAATAAATGAAAAAAATCAGCAAAAAGCTGATTTTAAAAATGTCTCTACGCCAATCTTCTTCACCTGAATTATAGGCTTTACAGGCTGAAATCCAACTATCTTTCTCATATTTTATATCATCAAGCATTTCTAAATAATCTTCTTTTGATGCATAGTTCAATTCTACCATTAGCTTATAGAATTTCTTTAAGCTAAAAATATTTGATTTTATTAATACTGGAGTAGACCAAATTGCTTTTCTAATAAACCAATCTGAAAAAAACTCACATATATGACTCATTCCTTTTTCCATTGGAATATATTCATAATAGGTTAAATAATCGTTTAAATAAAACCTAGTATTAAATACATGCTCTTTAATTGTACTATTACTTAAGCCATCACTTTCAAGCTTATTCTTAAATAATTCTAAATACTTCATATTTTTCTTTTCATTAGTTTCATAATTTAATTCTTCCATATTTACTTATTATAAAGGCTTTCCTGTTCTAGCCAAATTTTATTATCAATCATATAATTGATAACATCAAAATGTGATTTTAAATTATTTATATTTAATAATGATTTTAATTTTAATATATATTTATCATCATTAATAATTTGAGTATATTCTATATTATTTAATAATGTAGTTAAATCCATATTAATAGCTTCAATATTAATATTTAGATTATCAATTAAATTATTTAATATCATAAAGCCACCATAATCTATATCCCCAAAATGATAGAATTTATTACAATATAATTTAAGCTTTTTTAATAATTCTATTTGACTTTTAGTAGGAAATCCTCCCAAATAAATTATTAAGCCATCATTTTTATAATTATAGAATGTTGTAAGATTTTCAATAGTAATAATCTTATTAATATTACTAAATGATATTATATTGATATCATCAATTGGAATAGCAATTGAGGTATTAAGATTTAATAAATTAATTTCTTGATTGTTTATTATTATATTACCTTCGCCTTTAACATATAGATATGGGGTAGTATATATAATTCCTTTTTCCTCAAATATATTTTCATTATCATAAATACTAATTATTATTCTTTTTAATGAATTTAATCTTTTAGAATCATTATAAATATAATTACTAGCATTTCTTTCATATACTATATGATCTAAATTTTCAATATAATGAATAGCCTTAATAGAATCAATAAAATCATCATTTAAATATTGCTTAATAGATTTATTATTATTTATTTTATAATTAATATCATTTAATAAATCTACTATTATTTTATCATTATATTTTTTTAATTCATTTAATAATCTTTCTCTTTTAATACTAACTGAATTAATATTTAATAATTCTTTTATTTCTTCTATCTTATCAAGATTCAATATAATAGAATCTATAACTGTATCATGAGGTATTTTCTTAATCCTTATATAATTTTTATTTAATAAATTATTAATCGCCTCATCATATTCTGAAATATTTTCAAAATATTTAGGATACTTTTCCTTAGTTAATTTAATTTTAATACTATTTTTGAAATTAGATGAATTTGCATCTCTTCTTTCATAAATATTAATTAAATCTCTTAATAATATTTCATCATATTTCATGACTAATATCACTCACAATCGCAGTCTCTCCATCTCTAATAACCGCAAGAATAGTCTCAATATTATCTATTAAAGAATCAAGCTTACCAGGGGTTGCTAAAATAAGCTGTAAATTAAGCTTATCACGATAGAATTCAAGCATTGCTTGAATACGTTGACTATCCATTTTATCAAATGCTTCATCATATAATACAATACCTAAAGCATCCTTATTTCTCTTAAAATCTAGCGTTTGTTGGAAAGCAACACCTGATAATATATAAAATGGCACCTGTACCTCACCACCAGATTGAGATTTCATTACTTCATTTAGCTTCTTTATACCTGTAGGAGTATTTACTTCTACATCAAATTTTAAATAATTTCGATAATCTACTATCATATTACTGATAGTTAGATCATTAGAAAACATATATTGATTTAATATATCTTGAATTTTATTTCTTTTTATATCTTCTTTTTCTCTATCAATAAATAATCCAGTATCAGAATTAGAAGAATTATATTCTTTAGCATAATCATAAATTAACTTAAAATCTAAATTATCAGTAATAGTCATTTTTATCTTATAATAATCATTACCAAAATTAAAGGTTGATAAGCTATGATTTAAATTATCTATTTCTATTTTAGCTTTTTCTATTGAATTATATAATTTTGAAATAAATTGTGTAAAGAATAATTTCTTATTCTTATTCTTAAAATCTAATAGCTTAGATTTATATTTAAATACTGATTGATCTATTTTATTTCTTTCTTCTTTAAATTGAACTAATGATTCCATATTAGGCTCATAATTAAGACTAAATTCATCACGAGCCTCCCTCATTTGGTATTCTAAATCAAGAGTATTTTTATTAATGCTATTTTCTAATGGTCTTTCTAAGGACTTAAGCTCATTAATAAATTTTGGTGATATCTTAATATCTAATAATTCATTATTTCCTAAATCTATTAGGCTTCTATCAAAGCCTGATAATTCATCATTAAATAATTCTATATTGTTTTCTTTATTAGAAATTAATTCTTGATTCTTTTTTATTATTGCTAAATATTCACTAATATTATCATCATGAGTCTTAATCAATTTATTTATATTTATTAATTCATTTTCAATATTAGATATTTTAGAAGATATTTCTATATATTGAGGATTAGATTCATAGAATTTAATATCATTTCTTAAAGATTCCATTTTATCAAATAAAATAGAATCATTATTAATACTATTAATTAATGAATTATCCTCTAATATTGAAGATGAAAATTCAATTTCATTATCAATTATACTTAATTGTTCTTTATAAATATAAAATTGATTTTTTAATTCATTAGCTTCATCTATTAATTGAGCTAATTGTTTTTTTCTTTCTATTAGCTGACTTTTAATACCATTTTGTCCAATATATTGTTCACTACAAGCCTTAGGATTTAATCTTCCTAATGAATAATTTTGATAATGCATACAATCCTTAGTAACTGAAATATCATAATTATCAAGCTCATAAATACTATTTACACAATGTACCCTATTAAGGATATATCTAGCATAATTTAATGCAGTTTGATTTGAAGATTCTATAAAGCTTCCTAATACTTCATCTACATATTCAATATCAGGAATTTTAGTGCCATTTATTATTCTAGTTTGATAAAAATCCTTTTTTTCATGATAGATTTTCATTGCCTCTTTATAATATTTATTTGGTACAATAATATAAAATCTTTGAGTATTTAAATATCCTTCAATTGCATTTTGCCAAGATTTATCAGTAATATCTAAGTATTCACATAGATATTTAACCTCAATTTCTTCATTATGCTTATCCTCTAAAGTCTTTTTAAGATAATTCTTAAATTCTTCTAGTTTTGGATTAAAGGTAAGCTTATTATTTTCTAGATTAGTAATAATATTATTTATTTCACTAATATTATTTCTAATCTCATTTATTGAATTTTCAGTATTATAGAAATTATTTTTAATAATATCTCTTATATTTGATAATTCATTTTTGAAATCCTTAAATAGTTTTCTAGTAATATTTGTCTCATATTTTGCATTCATTAAATATGTATAAAAATCATTAAATATTTTATTTTTATATTTAGATAATAGAGAAATATTTTTTAATTCATTTTGACATTTAGTAACAAAGGTATTTAAATCAATATGATTTTTATCATATTCTTTTTCTATTAATTCTAATTCTCTTCTTTTAATTGCTAAATCAGGAGATATTTTATCTAATGCATTTTTTAATTCTACTTTATTATTTAATAAACTATTATAATCTTCATTAAGATTATTTTTCTTTTCTAATTCAAATTCTTTTAAGCTTTCGTTTGAATTAATATCATCCTTAAGCTTATTAATTTCATATTCATTTTGCATTATTAAAGATAAATTAATTTTTACCTTTAATAAATCAAGCTTTTTATTATCATCTATTATCTTATTACCAAGTGATACTATTTTAGATAAAGAATCTAATTTCTTTTCTTCAATTTCAATAGTAGAATTAACCTTTTCAATTTCAATAATATTTTTCTTAATAGAGTCAACATCAATAGGACTTTCATCAAGAACAAATTCATTCATAAAATCATTACAATTTGTAATATTTTTAATTCCAACTGCTCTAGATAAAGTTTGAAAATATTTCTTTTCATCCTTTAGTCCTAAAATATCCTTTAGTTTAATTTGATATTGATATAATGTTGGAAAGGTATTAAATTCATAATTGGATTTCATTTCCTTTACAAATATATCATATGTTTTAGGATAATCATCCTTTATAAATAGATTTTCATTTAATTCTAAATTCTTTATATAGAAATATTTAGGATCATTTAATTTGGATAAATTAAATTTATAATCAATATTAATACCAAAAATATGCTTAACATCATTTAATTCTATTTCTAATGCTAAATAGCATACCACATCACCAGGTCGAAGGTATTCCTTCTGGTCAGTTCTAGTAGCACCTCTTACATAGGATTCTAGATTTCTTTTTTCAGCATTAGCATTGGCATTAAATTTAGAAGCCTTATTACCTAGTAATAGCATTTGTATAGCATCTATTATTGTAGATTTACCAGAACCATTGATACCTACAATTGCAGCATTACCTGAAATAGGGAGAGTCGCCTTTTGAAAATACATCCAATTAATTAAAACAATTTTTGTTAAATTAATCATCTGAATCTTCACCTCCCTTTAGCATCTCAAATCTTGTAATCACTTCATTCATTTGCTTAAAATCCATTGCTACTTCTATAGAAGGATATATTTCTATAGTAGTATTATCTAAAGATAAATCACCATTATAATAGATAATATTATGCTGCTTAAAGGTTTTAAGCATTTCTATTAATGTTGATTTTTTTACTCTATCATTATTTTGATTATCAAATCCTACTGAGAATAATTTATCTTGAAGCTCTTTAATAGTAATTTCTATTTGATCTGATAATGATACAATATCAAGCTTCTCTTGATATAATAATCTTAATACTAATAAGCATAAAGTTTCATTCTTATTAATCCTATTAATTAATGTATCATCATTAGATTTTATATAAGCTAATTCCTTATCTTCTCTTATAATAAATTCAAAATTAATATATTCAAAGAATAAAGATAATAACTCCTTATGATTAATTATAAATAAATAATTATCATTATTATTTAATCTTAATAAGAAGTTTACCTTTAATAGCTTAATAGTAATATCTTTGAAACGATTCTTTTCATTTTCTGATAAGATACAATATAATGAATTAAATCTATTACTATCCATATTAGTCATAAATTATTACATCCTTTCTTTTAATAATAAAATCATTAAATGAAATATTTTCTTTATTAATTCTATCATTTAATAATTCTAAAGAATACAAAGCATTAGGTAATTTAGAATATATTAAAATTAATATAATCATTATTAGCTCATATTTAGATTTTATTTCTAATTCAGAGATTTTTCTTTCATTTTTATTTTCTAAAAAATTATAAACAAAATCATTAACATAATGAATATTATATCCCTTATCCTCATGTATTAATGACATAGTTTTTTCTTTTATTTCATTTGATATTTCTTTATCTAATTTGATCATTTCAGGTATTGGTTTTATACTAGATTTTCTAGGCTTATATAAATAATCAAATCGATAATGCTTCATTTCAAATATAGAAATATAACTCTCATCCACATCATTTTCTTTAACATAATCAATTAGTCTATGTAAAATACCTTCAATATCCTCTCCACGTTTAATCATATGGATAATTACACTAACTGTTCTAGCCACATATTTATCATTTTTAGAATCTATCATTTCAATTATAGAAGGAATTGTTTTTAAATTTGATAGGATTCTTTTTTGAGAATCCTTTATAGATTTTCTAGCAATGTTATAATCCTCAAAACCTTTTTCATTCATTTTAGCAGTTATTAGCTTTTCCATATTAAAATAATCATTAAAAATTAGTTCACATTGAGCCTCTATTTTAGGAATCTCAGCATCTACATTATCTCTAATTTTTAAATTCAAATAAGCAGAATCAAAAAAATATTCCTTATATTCTCCTGTAAATTCATCTAATAGTTCTTCAAGAATAATAGAATCCTTATTCTTAGTAATATTACGATAATATCTTTGAATACTAGATCTTAAGCTTCTTAATGAAACCACAAATTCATTTAAGCTTTTATCTATTATTTCTATATCATCAACCTTAGTATAATCGAATTTATAAATAACATTATTAATTATACGAATGTAGCTTGTATATTGAGGTTTTCTGTTTGCAATTAATTCCTCAATTAATGCAATAAAGCTATAGCTATGACTATTAAAATCTAATGCTTTTCTTCCATTACCAATTGATTCTTCTTCAAGCCAACCATAGTCTTCTAATTTATTTATTAAATAACTTGCTTTAGCATTATTATCTAAATTAAATTCAATTTCTTCATCACTATCTTCTGAAAACATTTTAATAGAAACTAAATCATCTAAATGAAATGCTAATGCTTCTATAATCTTTGATTTATCATTTTCCTCGGATTCAAATAATTCATTTATTAATTTATTTAGATATAGGATTGTATCTAGATATATTTTTCTATTTTTACTAGCCAAAGGAATAAAAAATCTTTCACCAGTAATATCATAAATTGAAGACATAAAATCCTCCTGAAATCAATACATTAAGTTATATTTAGTATAACATTATATTACAAAAAATACTATAAGAAATATAACATTTAGACATAAAAAAAGATTATATACCTTTCCTTATAAGAAGATATATAATCATTTCAAAAATAATATTTAATAGTATAAATATTTATAAATGAAAATATATATAGTTATTATTAGAAACAAAAGAAAAAACTGCAAAAGCAGTTTTTCATTAATTATTATTATCAAGTAAGAAATTAGCTGTTTTTCTTTTAATTAAATCATATCTAACATCTTCTTTTTTCTCATTGATAAAATTATTATAAGCTTCATCATCCATTTGATAATAATTCTTATATAAAGCAAGCTCACTTAATACCTCATCTTCAGTTACTTCAAGCTTCTCAATATTTGCAATTTCATTAAAAAGACAATCAGCTTTACAGCTTGATACTGCCTCATTTGCTAATTGATCTCTAAATGATTCAATAGTTTGATTAGTCATAGATAAATAAGTATTTAAATCCATACCATATTGACTGATATTTTCTTCATAATAATTCATCATTTCATCAATTCTATTTTTAACTGCTTCATCATTTGGTTCAATTTCAGATTCATTAATAATTTTTTCTATTAATAAACCTAAATATTTATTATCTTCATCATTCTTCTTTTTAGCATTCATTTGACGTTCTAATTCATTCTTTAGTTCATTAATAGTTGAAATACCATAACCTTTAGCAAATTCATCATTTAATTCAGGAGTAACCTTCTTCTTAACCTCATTAATATGACATTTAAATACTACTGGTTTTCCTTTTAAATTCTCTGCATGATATTCTTTAGGGAATGTCACATGAACATCAACATCATCATTTTCAGAATAGCCAACTAATCCTTCCTCAAAGCCTGGAATAAATGAATGTGAACCTAATTCTAAATCATATCCAGAAGCCTTTCCACCTTCAAATGGTACACCATCTAAAAAGCCTTCATAGTCGATATTAGTAATATCTCCTAATTCACTTTTACCTTCTTTTTTAACAAAAGTACTTTTGCTTTTTAATAAATTAGCTAATTCATTATCTAATTCCTCTTTAGTTACTGGAATAAATTCATTTTTCCCAATAGAATTACCTTTATAATTACTTATTTTCATTTAAATTCTCTCTTTCTTTATTATTAATAACATTATACCTAAACATAATTGTTTTTTCTACTTTTTTATTATAAAAAAATAACAAATATCAATATTTTATGATAAAATACTTTTGGTGATAAAATGAATTTTCCTATTAAAAGAAGTAAAAGAGAAAAAATAATAAATAAAGCTAATCTAGGAATGGATTTAGAAGGAATAATAAATGAATCTAATGATTTTTATTTAGCAAATGATATCGCGATCATTCATAAAAAGCCTACTCCTGTTCAAATTGTTAAGGTTGATTATCCAGCAAGAAATAAAGCAGTAATAACTGAAGCCTATTATAAGGTTCCCTCTACTACAGATTATAATGGAATCTATAAAGGAAAATATATTGATTTTGAAGCAAAGGAAAATCATAATAAAACAGCATTCCCTTTAGCTAATATTCATCCTCACCAAATTGAACATTTACGTAAAATAATTAATCATGGGGGAATTGGTTTTTTGATTGTAGCTTGGAGTCTTTATGATGAATATTATCTTTTGCCTTTTGAAGTTTGTGATGAATATTGGACAAATTCATTAAATGATGGTAGAAAATCTATTCCTTATGAAGTATTCAAAAAAAGAGCTTATTTAATTCCTCATGGATATTTACCAAGATTACCATATTTAAAAATAGTAGATAATATCTATTTCAAAAGCTCAAATTAATGAGCTTTTTTTGTATAATAAAATAATATAAGTAAAAAATATAAATGATTATTATGAAAAAAATTATTATAAGAATATCTATATTTTTTACAATATTAATAAATATTATCTTAATTATTATTTCTTTATTTTTAGGATATTTATATATCTATCCTATTAATATAGAATTAATCCCAAATTATACTCCTACTAAAATCTATGATGAAGATAATAATATAATATCCTCTGAAAATAATTATTATGAATATGTATCAATTAAAGATATTTCTCCTTATTTAATTAACGCAATAATTTCAATAGAGGATAAAAACTTTTTTAATCATAATGGCTATTCAATAAAAAATATAATAAAAGCTAGTATCTCTAATATAAAAAATCAAAGTTATGATTATGGTGCCTCTACTATCACTCAACAGCTAGCAAAAAATAAATTTTTAACTAATGAAAAAACAATAGAAAGAAAAATAAAAGAATTAAAATATGCAATAGAGCTTGAAAATAAATATACTAAAGAACAAATTCTTGAAGCGTATTTAAATACTATATTATTTGGTGGAAACATTTATGGATGTAAAATGGCATCTATCTATTATTTCAATACAAAACCAAATGAATTAACAATTTCAATGGCTGCCTATTTAGCTGGAATGATACAAGCTCCTAATAAATATAATTTATTCAAAAATTTAGATAGTGCAAATGAAAGAAAAAATAAAGTATTAAAGGAAATGTATAACGAAGGATATCTATCAAAAGATGAATATGAAAAAGAAATAGAAATAAATCTTAATAGTTTAATTAATAATAATATAAATTATTATGAAGAAGAATATTTATATAGTTATTTAAACTATATTGATTCGTTAAAACTAAATCAAAAGGAAATATATACCTATTTAAATAAAAATATTCAAAAGGATTTATTTGATATTGTTAATGAAACCTTAGATATAGATACAAATATAGCTATTGTTGTTTTAGATAATAATACCTATGGAATTAAAGCATTAATAGGAAATAGAGAAAATTCTAGATTTAATCTTGATTATGCAACAAATGTAAAATTACAGCCTGGTTCTACTATAAAGCCTATCCTAGATTATGCCCCAGCTATAGAATATTTAGGGTATAATCCTGCAACAATACTAAATGATTCTCCCTATCATTATTCTAATGGAGAAAAAATAGAAAACTATGATAGAGAATATAAAGGATTTATGACATTAAGAAGAGCATTAGTTGAATCTAGAAATATTCCTGCATTAAAATTATTTCAAGAGGTTAAAGCAGATAGAGCCTTTTATTTTGCAAATAAATTAGGTATTTATAGTGATGATTTATATGAGGCTAATTCAATTGGTGGAGCTACTTATGGCTATACTTTATTAGATTTAGCAAATGCTTATTTAGGCTTTAGTAATTTAGGATATTATAAAAAGGCTAGTGCCATTAAAAATAATATTAAGCCAACACTAGTAATGAAACCATCTACTGCATTTTTAATTAATTCTATTCTTCATGATGTATTAAAGGATACTCCATATAATATAGATAATAATTATTTAATGGCAAAAACTGGACAAACTAATTATGATAATAAAACTAAAGAAAAATATAATATACCAGATAATGCTACAAAGGATGTATTACTTATTGCCTATACTAAGGATTTAACTATAGGTATTTGGATTGGATATAATGAAATTAAAGAAGGAAGATATTTAGATAAATATAAAAAAAATTTGCCTAAGGTGATTGCAAAATACATCTTAGACAAATATAGTATTAAAAATAATTATTATGATATTTTAGATGATATTACCCTTAAATATATTGAAATAAAGGATAATAAAGCCTATTTAGCTAAAAATAATGGTTATTATGAATATTTCCAAAAAGGAAATGAACCATTAACTTATTATAAGGATCTAATTAAAGCTTAATAATTAAATCAGTATTTCTTTCTAAATCCTTATGAAGAGCATCATTTAATTCCTTTAGCTTTTTAATTTGAATTCTTAATTCTGCTTCTTCACTAGCAATACTCATTTCATCTTTGAATACTTCTTTTTTCTTATATGGTAGTTGATTCATCATATTATTTCTTTGACCTACCATATTCTTTCTTAATCTATAATAATGTAATGATACATCATTATATTTATCTTGAGGAATTTCTCTATTATCAAATAAAGATTTCTTTTCTTCTAAATATTTAACAAAAGCATCATATTCATTTTCACTATATAATCTTTTTAAATTATTGTATATTTCTTCTTCCGGTTTAGTAATAATAGCTCTTACTGCAGGATGATGATTTATACAATAGTCATGATATAAATCCTCAAGTTCTTTATTTCCATTAGGAAAATATGGACTTGTATTATCATAAACTCTTTTATAATAATTATCTCTTTCAACTAAAGAAGCGATAGTTCTTGTAAGCTGTTGTTTTTGTTCAATTACAAATTTTCTAACCTCTTCAATTTCGATACCAGAGGCAAGCTTTTCTAAAGAATCCTTAATTAATTGATTTTCTAATGTTAAAATATTTATTTCCTTTAAAAAAGAATTAAATAAAGTAATATAGCTAACCTCCGTAATATAACAATCCTTTAAAAATTTCTCAAAGCTATATATTTCTTCTCCAAATTCTCTTACAAGCTCATTAAATTCAATCTTATTCATATAATACCCCTTTTTATTTAATTAAAACTTATATCTATTTTATCATAAAAGATTGAAAATAAAAGAATTAATGACTTTTTTTTGAAAAAAGATATTTTATGCTTGAAAATGAATTTTAAATGTTATATAATGATGGGGCTTTAGTAATAATCTTTCGGTAGCTCAGCTGGATAGAGCAACGGCCTTCTAAGCCGTGGGTCGCAGGTTCGAATCCTGTCCGAAAGGCCACTTAAAAATTTAAGGGATTAAAAAATCCCTTTTTTTGTTTTATTCGCCCATACAGCTTTTTCTTAAATTAGCTGTTTTTTCTTTTCCAAAGAAATATTCATAGATACTAAAACCAAATTCTAAAGAATAATACATAGATTTTGCAGTAATAAAATTACCATCTACTACTACTCCTAATTCTCTTTGATAATTTCCTCCAATAATATTACCTTCAAAGCCAGGATGTACTGTATAATTTCTATTTTTAAAATAGCCTAATTTTCCTACTAAATGAGGAGCTGCACATATAGATGCAACAAGCTTATTACTATTAGCATAATAATTAATTATTTCATTTACAGCATCTAAATTAGGCATTATTTTAAAAGATCCTGGTCCTCCAGGAATAATCACTCCAGAATAATCCTCTAAAGATACATCAGTAATTAATTTTTCTAAATTTAAATTAAGTCCTGTTTTAGTAATAATGTTTTTTCTTCCCATTAATGATACTAAATCAACCTCTATATTACCTCTTTTTAATACATCAAGAGTACCAATAGCCTCAGTATCCTCAAAATTATCTACAATAAGCATTAATAATTTCATATTTTCCTCCATTTTTTGTTTATTAATATTATACTTTTTTATTGAATTTTTAACAAGATAGTGTATATTTATTATTATTGTTTTTTTAATAAAATTATACTATACTATAAATAACAAAGGATATGGAGGTAATATAAATGAAGGTTTTTGTTAGAGCTCAGGATTTTGGAAAAAAGGATCCTGTAAGTCTTGCCAAGGAAATAAAGGCTGTTGGCTTTGATGGACTTCAGCTAGCAATAAATAAGGCAATTGAAGGTGAAACAGCCTGGTATGGTGAATTAAGTGAAGAAAGAGCTAAAGAAATAGCTAATGCATTTTTAAATGAAGGATTAGAAATTCCATTAATTGGTTCTTATTTTAATCCAGTTCATTCAAATAAAGAATTAGTTAAAAAGAATATTCAGAAATTTAAAATGCATTTAGAATATTCTCACTTCTTCAATACAAAATATATAGGTACTGAAACTGGCTCTTATAATGATGATAAATGGACCTATAATCCCTTAAATAGAACTGAGGAAGCATTTAATATTGTTGTTAGTACTTTTAAAGAGCTTGCAGCATATGCTAAAGAGGTTAATTCTAATTTATCAATTGAAGGTGCAGATGGACATTGTATGTATTCTCCTAAGCAATTAAAAAGATTCTTTGATGAGGTAGATAATGGTCATTTATTTATTACAGTTGATGTTTATAATTTTTTAAATGAAGAAAATTATAGTAAAGAATATCAACATCAAATTATTGATGAATGCATTAGTCTATTTGGTAATAAAATTAAAAATATTCATCTAAAGGATTTCACTATGGATGAAAAACCATTACTAAAAGTAGGATTAGGTGATGGTATGATGGATTTAGATTATATAGTTACAAGAGTTAAAGAGGAATTACCTGATGCTAATCTTATTTTTGAGGGTGTACCAAAGGATAAGATGGAATCTAGTTTAAAATATATTAAATCTATATTAAATAAATAAATATTATTAATGACTGCTTAATTAAGTAGTCATTTTTTATTTACAAAAAATTAAAAAATGATATAATACTATAAACACGTTTATAGTATTCAAGGAGAAAAATATGCCAACAAAACCAACTATACCTAAGGATTTAATTTTAAAAAATGCTTTAGAGCTATTAATAGCTGAAGGCTATGAAAAAGTAAATATTAAAACAATAGCCAAAAAAATTGGTTGTTCTACACAGCCAATCTCTTGGCATTTTAAAAATATGGAATCATTTAGAATTGAGCTTAAAAATTATGCATTAAAATATGCTAATTCCATTATGGAGCCTAAAGAAAATACAAATATTTTTAATCAAGTAAAAGAAGGATATATAAAAATAGCCTATGATATTCCTAATTTATTTAAATATCTTTATTTAGATGGTGGTAGTAAATATCATTTAGGTGATTTAAATGATTTTGAAAATGATAATGATAATGTAATGATTGCTAAAAAGTTAGCTAAAATATATGAAATATCTTTAGCTGATGCTAAGTTTTATGTAGAAAATATAATTATATATACTCATGGATTATTAGTATTAGTTACAACAGGAATATTAACTATTTCTAAAGATGAGGTTAGAAATAGAATTCAAATGATATCACAATCGTTATTAAACGGAATAAAAGGAAAATAAATATGAGAATAAGAAATATAACATTTTTAATAATTATTACAATTGAAATAGCAATAATATTATTTTTAGCTATTTATAAAGGCAACCACTGTATACCAGGATATTTAGCGCTAGGTGCTTCTATTTTATTATTTATCGCAACCTTTTGGGTGATGCTATTTCCTAAAATTGAAGTAATTAAACCTACTGGTTCTTATAAAATAGAATATACTGAAGAGTTTTATAAGGATGAATCAAGAATTGAGACCTATAAAAATGATGGTTCTAAAAGAGAGCTTCAAATAGGAATTTGGTATTCAAAGGAATTAAATTTAAATGAAGCTCCTCTTGTAATATTTTCTCATGGTTCCTTTGGTACAATAAATAATAACAAAACCCTATGTGAGGAATTAGCATCAAGAGGCTATGTAGTTGTTTCAGTTTCACATACCTATCATGCGTTTGAAACAAAATTAAGTGATGGTAGTACTATAAAAATATCTAATGAATTTTTAAATGAAATCTTATCTGATAATCCTAAAAAAAATATAGAATTAAGCTTAGAACATTTTAAAAAATGGATGGATATTAGAGTTAAAGATTTATCATTTATTATTAATACAATCAAAAATAATTCCACTAATCATCCTATTTATAAGCTAATAGATACTAATAAAATCATCGCAATCGGACATTCATTAGGAGGTAATGCTTGTTTAGGATTACCACGCTATAGAGATGACATTAGTGCTGTTATAGCTTTAGAATCAGCATTTATGTGTGATATTACTGGTATAGATAATAATAAATTTATATTTACAGATTTAGAATATCCTGTACCAGTATTAAATATATATTCAGATTCTAGCTATTCTCATTTAGGTGAATGGATTCAATATGAACAAAATTATAAGCTTCTAAATTCAAATAATCCTAAATATGTAAATAAATATATTAGTGGTATTGGACATATGCATTTATGTGATTTTCAATTACAAAGTCCATTCTTATCTTGGTTATTATCTGGTACAGATTCAAAAAATTCAGCTAAAGAGAATTTAAGTCTAATTAATCAATATGTAATAGATTTTCTAAATGAAAATAATTTATAAATTAATATCATATCATTTTTATAAAAAAATATGGTAAAATATATAAAAATAAGCTATTTGCAACCAAAAGTTGCGTATTCTCAAACTAGAATTGGTAGAGGAAACCACCTATTCTTTATATAATTAGGCTGTAAATTGAGGAGGACAAAAATATGAATATTAAAACTGCAAACAGATTATGTGAATTAAGAAAGGCTCATAATTTATCACAAGAGGAATTAGCTAGTAAGCTTGGAGTTAGCCGCCAAGCAGTATCAAAATGGGAAAGAAGTGAATCATCACCTGATACTGATAATTTAATTGAACTTGCAAAAATTTATAATTTAACTCTAGATGAGCTATTAAATGGTGAAGATGCAATTGAATTAATTAAAGAGAATAAGGAAGCAAATGAATGCGATGGTGTTTTATCTGATGATGAAAATAGTAAAGTATTATTTAAGGATAATGATATTATATTAGTTGATGGAAAAACTAATGAGGAAGTTAGTGTAAAAGAAACAATTAAAAATAAAAAGCTAGAAATAGTTCAAGGAGCATTAACAGCTTTATCAGCATTTTTACTATTAACTAGCTATATTTTATTAGGTTTCTTGCTTCCAAATGGACAGGGATGGACTCATTATTGGTTTTTATTAATATTAATTCCAATTATTCCATCATTCTTTGATGCAATAAAAAAGAAAAAATTTACTGAATTTGCATTCCCAGTATTAATTGTTGCTTGTTATTGTGCCTTAGGTATGTTTTTAGGATTATGGCATCCATTATGGGTTATATTCTTATTAATTCCAGCATTTTATATTTTATTTGATCCAATTGATAAGCATAATCACAAGGATTATTCAATTTATAAGCATAATCACAAGGATTATCCAATTCATAAGCATAATCATAAGGATTAATTGTCTATTCATATGAATAGACTTTTTTTATAAAAAGAAAAGAGCCTATAAACAAGGCTCTTCTCCCAAAAAAGGAATAAGAATAAAACTATAAAACATTAATTATTTCATCATAAATTGATGAATAATGATCTCCAATAATACCAAAATCCATTTCCTTGTAGCTCCAAATAGCTCTTCCTATACCATATTCCTCAAAACAAGTATTAATATCTTTAAGCCATCTTAAAGATGATTTAGGTTCTGCTAAATCTATAACACCATATTCTCCACAATATAAAGAAACATTATTTTTTTCTGCATATTCTACTGCTTCTTTAAATATTTCCCTAAAGAAATCTACTCCAAGCTTCTCAATTAGCTTTTCAGGATCATTTTTAAATGGACCACATTCTGCTTGTGGAACTTTTTTCAATAAAGTTAAATACTCTTCCTTTTTAAAAGGATAGCTAATTCTAAAATCTCTTGGCATATTTTCTACCCAATAGGCTCCCTGATGAGTGAAAATTAGTGGTTCATAACAATGAACATTATATACAATATTTTCATCATATGGTTCTGGAATATATTTAACTGATGCCACACTAGAATAATTTACTCCGCCAAATAATATTTTTACCTTTGGAGCATTATTTCTGATAACCTTTATGCATCTTAATGCTAAATCATTCCATAATTCTAAATATGAAGAATCAGTAACCTCATTAAGCATTTCAAACATCATCATATCAGTGTATTTAGAAAATCTTTTTGATAATCTATCCCAAATAGTTAAAAATCTATTTTCTAATTCTAAATTACCAAAAAAACCTTTTGAACCTTCGATATCATCAAATACATAGCCTGGGGTTTTATGTAAATCTAGGACAACATTTAAATTATATTCCCTACACCAATTAATACATGATTCTATGTAATTAAATCCTGATTCTACTATTTCTCCTTCATTATCAATAATTTCATAATCAACAGGTAATCTCAAATGATCACATTTTAATTCCTCTTTGATTCTTTTAATATCATCTTTGGTAATAAAGCTATCTAAATGAGTTTTTTCCTTGCTTCCTTGGCTTAACCAACCACCAAGATTAACACCTCTCATATATCCAATAAGTTTTTTCATATAAATCCTCCTAATTAAATTTGTAAGATATATATTCGTTATATACCTTATCTTTTCTCAATATATCCTTCTTATCATTAATAAAATCACTATTAATAGAATTAGGCAAATACATACATTCTAAACAAATAGAATCATATTGTTTTTGTTTTCTATTATTGTTCATAATAATATCCTCAGTATAATTACAAGTGTATACTACTACTGCAGGATAGCTTGTAGATACTGTAAGCTTTCTTTTAGTAACATTATCAAATAATATTATTTGTTCATTTGAATTAGAATCAAAGATATAAGGATGATCATAACCATTAGTATTATTAATAATACTTTCATCAAATAAGTAGTCCTTAATTTGATGAGGATTTTTAAATGAATATAATTTATTACATGTAACTATCTCTGATGGAATAGCATTTTTTATTGATTCCATCTTAGATGAATTAATGTATAAACTATGTTCTAATATATTATTACCACTTTCAGCATTTAAATTAAAATAAGCATGATTACTTAAATTTAACAAAGTATCCATATCAGAAGTAGCTAAATAATTAATAGTCAGTTTATTTTCATTTTTATATAATTTATATATTACATCTAATGATAAATTACCCGGATATCCTGATTCTAAATGAGGAGATTCAATACTAAATTCACAAATATATGCATCATCATCTTCTCTAACTTTATAACTGAACTCTTTATAGCTTAAGGAATCAATACCACCATGTAATCCATTAGGATCATTTGATGGAATAGTATATTCTACATCATTTAAAATAAACTTAGAATTAGAAATTCTTCCCCCAGTCCTACCTATAGTTTTACCAAAATAGGAAGTAGCTTTAGGAAAATCATCTTTATTTTTAGGAGTGGTTATAATCGATGAAACATTACCTAGATTATCAGTTGTTTTAATATCTACTATAGAAGCTCCTATAGTACATAAAATAACCTCTGTATTATATTTATTCTTTAGTTCAATGAAACTCATATTATTTTACTTCCTTTATTATTTTTTGATATTCATAGAATGAATCTTTTTTAGTTCTTTTTAAAGTTTTAAAATCAACATATATCAAACCAAATCTTTTTGAATAGCCCTCTGCCCATTCGAAATTATCTAAAAGACTCCAATAATAATAGCCTCTAATATCAACTTCATTTGATGCTTTTTCTAATTCATTTAAATATCTATGAATAAAATCTATTCTATTAGGGTCATGAACTTTTCCATCTAAGGAAATACTATCATGACAGCAAATACCATTTTCAGATATAATAATTGGATGATGATATCTTTCATATAAAAATTTTGGAATATAATAAAGACTTTCAGGAACAACCTGAAGCCAATTGATGTTTCCCTCAGGATAGCCGTACGGAAAAGGTAGCTTTGTTAATTTATCATCAATTAAATCATAATAATCTCCTGAATAAACATTTTGATAACAATAATCAATAGGTTGATTAATTAATTCTAGATCCTCTTTTGTAATATTAGGAAGAATATCTTTAAACATTTCATAATATTCATTAGGATAATCTCCTAAAAATACTGGGTCACTATATATTGATATTAAATTAGGAAATTCATAATCATTTCTTAATGAAAAATAATATTCCTTACATTTATTATATAATTCATTATTATTATTCACTGGTACTACTCCTCTAGAACATGGGGCAATACCTATAGTAGAATTATTAACATTTTTTCTAATTATCTTAACTGCCTTTCCATGAGCCTTTAATAAATTATGAATTGCTAATAATATTTCTTTATTGCTTAATGACAAGCCAGGAGCGTGATTACCAATTCTATGACCTAAAAAGATTATTACTTGTGGTTCATTAATTGTAATATAATCCTTAATTAAATCACTAAGATTTTTAGTAAATACGTCTACATAGAAGCTAAACCAGTCAGAAAAATCATCATTTAATAGACCACCTTTTTCAAAAATATATTGAGGCATATCCCAATGATATAATGTAGCACATGGTGTAATTCCATTATTTAAACATTCTTTAGCTAAGTTTTTATAATATTCTATTCCTTTATAATTAATTTCATTATTCTCATTAATAATTCGGCACCAATTAATTGAAAATCTATAGGATTTTACTCCTAATTCCTTTAATAATGAAATATCCTCTTTATATTTATAGTATGAATTACAAGCAATTTTAATATCAGAGCCATCAATAATGGCATTTTCTTTTTCACAAAATTTATCCCAAATTGAAGGTACTTTACCATCATCTAAATATGCTCCTTCTATTTGTGATGCTGCTGTAGCACAGCCAAAAATAAAATCTTTATTAAACATAGACTCAACCTCTATTAATTTTAAAACAGTAACTTGTACTCTTATCTTACCATTTTTTATATTAAAAGTAAATAAAAAACTTAAACGTTTTCGAAAAAGAAAATACATTTAAGCTTTATATAAGATATTAATTTAATTTTTTTACCGTTTGTCCCTCTTGAAGCTTACCTACAACACTTATTCTTTCTGGTAATGTTACTTTAGGATTATCAATTATTTCAATAAGCTTCTCTGAAGCCTTTTTACCTATTTCTACTGCGTCCTGAACATAGGTTGTGAAGATTGGACGCATAAGTCTTGATAACAAAATACCATCATAGCCTACAACACTTATATCCTCAGGAATTCTTAAGCCTTGCTTTTCTATTTCAGTAATTCCACCTAATAAAGAATAGTCATCAGGATAAATTATTACTGTTGGTCTATTCTTATTTTGAAGAAGCTCTCTTGTTATCTGACCAGATACCTTAGGGATATGATATCTTCCTTCTCTTACAAAATCTTCATTAACTTCAATCCCATATTCACTACAAGCATTATAGAAGCCTTTTATACGCTTTTGAGTAACTGAAGTTAATTCTCCATGTATAAATGCAATATTTCGATGACCCATTTCATATAGATATTTAATAATATCCTTCATTCCTTGTATATTATCAGAATTTACTGATGAATGATCATTAAAATCATAATCTATTGTTATGGTTGGAATTTCACTTTCTACTATTTCTATTACTCTTGGATCCTTAAAATCCGCACATGCGATGATAACTCCATCGCAATTACGATATTTGGCATGTTCATAGTAGCTACATTCGTTTTTACCTAGCTGATTAGAAATAAAGGTAATATCATAACCATGTTTTTTACATTCATCTCTAATATTACTTAATATAATAGAAAAATATTCATGGGTTAAGCCTGAATTTGTTGAATCAATAAAAAGTAAACCTATTATATAGGAATGATTAGTTTTTAGCATTCTAGCAGATGAATTAGGAATATAGCCCATTTCCTTTGCTACCTTTTTAACATACTCAACCGTTTTCGGATTGATATCAGTTTTACCATGTAATGCTTTGCTTACAGAAGCAACAGAAAGTCCACATCTTTCAGCAATATCCTTTATTTTAACCATTTTCAATCACTCCAATCAAAAAAATAATAGAAGCCTATATATAAATCATAGAAAAAAAATACAAATAAGTCAAGATTTATTATTGATTTTTTATGGATAATAACATATAATATCAATGTACTTAAACGTTTTCGAAAGGGGAAAAAATATGAAATTTGGTTTTTTTGATGATTTAAATTGTGAATATGTTATCACAAATTATAATACACCTCTTCCTTGGATTAATTATTATGGTCAAGATGGTTTTTTCTCATTAATGAGTAATACTTGTGGAGGCTATAGCTTCTATAAGGATGCAAAATTAAGAAGAATTACTAGATTTAGATATAATAATGTACCAAGAGATAATGGTGGTAGATATTATTATATTAATGATGGTGGTACTGTTTGGAATCCAGGATTCCTACCTACTAAGACTAAGCTTGATTCTTATAAATGTAGACATGGCTTAGGATATTCTGTTTTTGAAAGTGAAAAGAATGGATTAAAAGCAGAATTAACATGCTTTGTACCTCTTAAGGATTTATGTGAAATAAACATGCTAACCTTAAAAAACACTACAGATACTAAAAAAGAAATTACACTTCATGGTATGATTGAATGGTGCTTATGGAATGCAGTGGATGATCAAACTAATTTCCAAAGAAACTATAATATTGGTGAGGTTGAAATTGAAGATAAAGCCTTATATCATAAAACAGAATATAGAGAGCGTAGAAATCATTATTCATATTTCTATGTAAATCAAAAACATGATGGCTTTGATACTGATTTAGATACATTCTTAGGCTTATATAATTCATATGATACTCCAAATGCTGTTAGGGAGCAAATAAGCTATAATAGTGTTGCATCTGGATGGAGTCCTATTGCTTGTCATATGTTCAAATTCACATTAGAGCCTAATGAAGAAAAAACATTAGTATTCCAAATTGGTTATGTAGAAAATGAAGAGGATAAGAAGTTTATTGCTCCATCTGTAATTAATAAAGAAAAAGCTTATTTATTACAAGAAAAATATCAAACTAAAGAAAATGTTCTAGATGCACTTAAGGATTTAAAGAAATGCTGGAGTGATATGCTAGAAAAGATTCATGTTGAATCAGGTAATGATAAATTTGATAGAATGGTTAATATTTGGAACCAATATCAATGTATGGTTACCTTTAATATGTCTCGTTCTGCTTCTTATTATGAAAGTGGTACTGGTCGTGGAATGGGATTTAGAGATTCATGTCAAGATTTATATGGTTTCTTACATCTAATTCCTGAAAAATCAAGAGAAAGAATTATTGATATTGCATCTATTCAATTTAAAGATGGATCTACTTATCATCAATACCAACCATTAACAAAAAGGGGAAATGCTGATATTGGTGGAGGATTTAATGATGATCCATTATGGCTTGTAGGTGCAGTTGCTCAATATATAAAAGAAACTGGAGATGCTACCATCCTTAATGAGCCAACTCCATTTAACAATGAAGAAGGCTCTGAGGTTCCATTAATGGAGCACTTAAGAGTATCTATTAATTATACTATTAATCATAAGGGTCCTCATGGTTTACCATTAATTGGTCATGCCGATTGGAATGACTGTTTAAATCTAAACTGCTTCTCTACTACTCCAGGTGAATCCTTCCAAACTGCCTCAAATAAAGAAACAGGTAAGGCTGAATCAGTATTCATTGCAGGTATGTTTGTATATTATGGCAAGGAATATGTTGAATTATGTAATCGATATGGTGATAAGAATGAAGCCTTAAAGGTTATGGAAGAAATTAAAAAAGTTGAACAAGCTGTTATTGATTATGGTTGGGATGGAGAATGGTTTGTTAGAGCTTATGATGCGTTTGAAAATAAGGTTGGTTCTTCCGAATGTGAAGATGGCAAAATCTATATCGAACCACAAGGTTTCTGTACAATGGCTAAAATTGGTGCTGATTTAGGGCTTGGTAAAAAAGCCTTAGATTCAGTTGAAAAGCTATTAACTAATGATTATGGTGTTGAAATATTATATCCACCATATAAGGAATATCATGTTGAATTAGGTGAGGTTTCTTCATATCCACCAGGATATAAAGAGAACGGTTCTGTATTCTGTCATAATAATCCTTGGATTGTTATAGCTAATGCAACAGAAGGAAATAATGAAAGAGCATTTGATATTTATAAGAGAAATTGTCCTGCATATTTAGAGGATATTTCTGAGGTACATAAAACAGAACCTTATGTATATAGCCAAACAATAGCAGGAAGAAGCGCTAAGAATTATGGTGAGGCTAAAAATTCCTTCTTAACTGGTACAGCCTCTTGGACATTTGTAGCTGCAAGCCAAGCATTATTAGGATTTGTTCCATATTATGATGGTTTAAAGCTTGACCCACATCTTCCAAAGGAAATGAAAAATGTAAAGGGTAGAAGAATATATAGAGGAGTTACTTATAATGTTACAATTCATAATGAAGGTAACCCTTATAAGCTAATTGTTGAGGGAAAACCTGTCGAGGGAAATATTATTCCATATAATAAAGAAGATAAAGTTGTTAATGTAGAGGTTTACTGCTAATATATATAACATGCAATAGAGATATTGCATGTTTTTTTTATGCATTTAATGCAAAATAAAAAACCATAGAGTATATCCTATGGTTTTATAGTAATAGTTTGTAAATATAATTTTTTTATTATTTAATAACTTCTTCTTTTACTGGTTCTTCTTCTAATTTGAATTCACTAGCAGTAACTTCTAAATCAAATTCAAGATTCTTTTCTGTATCTTTTGAAAAAATATGAACAACATTTCCATTAAATCCAAATGTTAATTCCTGATTCATATAATTCTTATAAACACCCTCAGTAGGAATAACAGCAATTACATCCTTGCCTTCTACTGTAGCATGTAAGTGTGAAGATGAACCCATAAGCTCTGAAACAGTAACTAAGCCCTTAACACCCTCATCAGTTATTTGAAGATTATCTGGTCTAACACCTATAATAATATCTTGTTCCTTAACATTATTATTTTTTAATCTTTCTTGCTTATCATCATTAGGTTTAACTTCATAACCATTGTTACATACAACATAATATCCATCTTCCTTAAGAACAAGCTTACCATCAAAATAATTCATTTGAGGGCTTCCAATAAATCCAGAAACGAAAATATTTCTTGGATGCTCAAATACATCCTGAGGAGTACCTACTTGTTGAATAAATCCATCCTTCATAACAACAATTCTATCACCTAAAGTCATTGCCTCAGTTTGATCATGTGTTACATAAATAAATGTAGTATTAATAGTTTGACGAAGCTTAATAATTTCAGCACGCATTTGATTACGTAATTTTGCATCTAGATTAGATAATGGCTCATCCATTAATAAAACCTTAGGATTACGAACAATAGCACGTCCTATCGCTACTCTTTGTCTTTGTCCACCAGAAAGATTCTTAGGTTTTCTTTCAAGATATTCAGTAATATTAAGAATTTCAGCTGCTCTTAATACTTTTTCATTAATTTCTTCTTTTGTTAAATGTCTAGGCTTTCCATCATCACCCATAACCTTAACAAATTTCAATGGATATCCAATATTTTGGGCTATTGTCATATGTGGATATAATGCATAGCTTTGGAATACCATCGCAATATCTCTATCCTTTGGTTCAACATCATTAACAAATTTTCCATCAATTAATAATTCACCCTCAGTAATATCCTCAAGTCCCGCAACCATTCTTAAAGTAGTTGACTTTCCACATCCTGATGGACCTACTAAAACAATAAATTCCTTATCCTTTATATGAAGGTTAAATTGTTGTACTGCAACAACACCACGATCAGTAATTTGAAGATTATTCTTCTTTACTGGAGCTTCAACTTTTTTACTAAATAATGATTTTTTTGGTTTTTTATCTACATATGGATATATTTTTACTATATCCTTTAAAATTACTTCTGCCATATTTTACACCCCTTCTATTAGCCTTTTACAGAACCAGCTGTAACACCTTTAATAATTGATTTAGATAAAATTAAATATACTATAACAACTGGTAAAATTGATAAGAATATTGCCATATAAACACAACCTAAATCTAAGCTACCCCAAGCTGTATGTTGAAGGGCATTAATCATTACTGGTAATGTTTTCTTACTAGTATCAGTTAATAGTAAGGAAGGCATATATAAATTATTCCATGAAGCAACAAAGCTAAATATAAATTGTACAGCAATTGCAGGCTTCATAATCGGTAATACTATTCTATTAAATGTTCCAAATTCACTAGAACCATCCATTCTTGAAGCTTCAATTAAATCTTTAGGAAGAGATGAACGTAAATATTGAATCATATAGAAAAATACTGATGGAGCTGCGATAGCAGGAATGATCAATATCCAAAGTTTATTCTTTAAATTCATTTGTACTGCTAGTTCAAAGAAACCAACAGATGATAATTGAGTTGGAATCATCATTACTGCAAGAATAAATACTTCTGCAACCTTTTTCAATTTAAAATCATAAGCATAAATACCATAAGCTGTTAAAGCTGAGAAATAACAGGTTAATATTGAAGAACCTAGTGCTATAACTAAACTGTTTGTAAAGCCTGAAACTGCATCAAAATTACCCTTAAATGCCGTAAATAAATTTGTTAGGTTTTGAAAGAAATATGATCCTGGTATAAAGCTTAATTGACCACTTTGTAATTGATTATTAGACCTTGTAGTATTAATAATTAATAAATAGAAGAAAAATAAACATAATATAGATAATATTCCTAAAAATAAATATACAACGACTCTTAAAACATTTATTTTTACTTTAGCCTTTAAATTATCACTATCTGACTTTTCTAAAAATTCAGTTTTTTCCATATTAATCCTCCTTCTTATTAATTGACTTAAATACAAAGATACTTAAGATTCCTGTAATAATAAATAGAATTACTGAAACAGCACCGGCATATCCATAATTATTAGAACTAATATATTGATTAATTAGCATAACCATTGTCTTTGTATCGTTATTTTGAGCCTTTCCTGTTAATACCTGAGGAACGTCAAACATTTGTAAACCACCAATCATTGAAGTGATAATTACATATACAACTGTTGGCTTCAATAATGGTAGGGTGATATCAAATAATATTCTTGGTGATGATGCACCATCAATCTTTGCAGATTCGAATATACTATCATCTATACTTTGAATACCAGCCATTAATAATATAGTTGTGTTACCAAACCACATCAAGAAATTCATTGTAGCTACTAAGATTCTTGCCCAAGTAGCATTAGAAATAAAATCAAAATTTGAAGCAATTAAGCCTGCATCCTCAAACATTTTATGGAATGGTCCAATAGTTGAGAATAATACTAAGAATAATGCTGCAAAAGCAGATGCCATAATTAAATTAGGCATATAGAATAATGTTTTAAAGAAACTACTCAATTTTAGTTTTAACTTTGATGCAGTAAATATCAAAGCTAAAAGTAAAGATACTAATAATTGTGGAATTGCTCCCATAACCCACATAATTAACGTATTACCTAAATTCTTAAAAACAGCAATTTCACCTCTATCATTTGCTTGAAATATTGCAACATAATTATCAAAGCCACAAAAATATGGTTCAAAATCTAAAATATTTCCATCCTGAGGTATAAAATTCTTAAAACTATCCACTATCGTTACTACCTGAGGTATTAAAGTAAATAAAAGATAAACAATAAAGAAAGAAGCAATGAAAATATATCCCCATTTTGCATAGCTTACTGTTCTATGTTTTGTCTTTTTGTCAAAACTTTGTTCCATTTAAAAACCTCCTAAAATACTAAAAATTTTTATAAAAGCCATGATAGAAATATCCATCATGGCTTCCTAGTCATATAAAATTTATTAATTATGCTGTTTTAAGGTTAGCGTGATTTTCCTTAATATATGCATAGAAGTCACTTAATGCTTCTTCCTTAGAATTTAATTCACCCTTAAGATACTTAACATAAGAAGTTTGAAGACCTTCATTACAACTTTGATCATAATTAGTAATATTCTTGAACTTAATATTATCAGCCATTCCAACCCAAATCTTTGTATCATTTTGGCCACCTAAGAATAAGTTACCCTTCTTTTGAGCATCATATTCATTAGCTACAGCCTCATTAACTGTCTTATTATTTGAGAATTGAGCTTCATTAACAACAAGCTTTCTACAAACATCATCATCATTTAAGAATGCATTCATAGTCTTAGCAACTAAAGTATCGTTATTTCCACCTTCAGCAGCAAGCATCCAAGTACCACCCCAGAAATATGCTTGAGGTCCTTGAACTACAGCCCAATCACCAAATGAATTTGTTGCATCCTCTGGTTTACTTCCATCAGGTTCTTTATTAGCAGAACCACTACCCATTGCAGTACCCATACAGAAATTGTAATACCAAGCTGGACCAAATGTACAGAATGCCTTACCATCCTTTGTGAATTCAGCAGTCTTTCCACCATCCCAAACACCTTCAGTTAAAGTATAACCATTATCAACATATCTCTTAGCTTGATCCATCCAAGTTTCAACAACTTGTGGAACAGAAATTACGTTATTATCATCAACCCACTTAGAAGCAGCATTATTAGAGAATACACGATAAGTATCAGCATAAGATGCTGTAATTAAATATCCCTTTTCCTTCATTTGTGCAGCTACTTGATCGAATTTTTCCCAAGAATCAAGTTTGCTTTGAACTTCAGTTGGGTCATCTGTACCTAAAACATCTTTAGCAATTGATCTACGATAAATTAAACCAGCTGGACAGCATTGGAAAGATGCACCCTTTACTACACCTTTACTATCAGATGCTGCATCTACTGTATATTGATAAGCCTTAGAGAAATCAGTAACACCTATCTTAGTAACGTCTTTAGTCTTTGTAGTATCAGTATACTTTAAAATATAATCTGCTTCAGCCAAGAACATATCTACTTTTTCTTCTTCTGAAGCACTTGCATTATTCTTTAATGCAACATCTAGTGCTTTTTGATATGCACCATTATCTGATGTAACTTCAGTCCACTTTACAGGAACACCATCTAAATGGTGAGTTGCTTTTGGATCATCATTATTCTTCTCATCAGATACATACTTATTGAAGAATCCTTGGAATTCTTGATTCCAACAATAAATGTGGAAAACATCACTACTTCCACATGAAGCTAATGTAGCAGTTAACGCAACTGCACCTGTTAGAGCTAAAGCAGCCCCTAAAACTCTTTTTTTCATTTGCATTTTCTTATTTCCTCCTAATTTTTGAAAAAAAGTTTTTTACTTAAACGTTTAAGTAAAAATTCAATTTATCTACCCAAAAACAGATAGATTTTTTTGACTTAATTAACAAGACAAATTTTATATAGTTGAGAAATCGCTTACAACCAATTTTAAATTAAAAACTCCATTTATATAAGCGTTTTCAAATTTGTCAAAGTATTTAAAGTCTTAAACTAATTTAATAATATCACTCTTCATTTAATTTGTAAATACTTTTTTTAAAAAACTTAATCGTTTTCGATGTTTTTTTTCAAATTTGGTAATATTTATGAAAATAGTTTAATAAAATGTCGTAATTAATAATGAGATATAAATATTTTTTTAAATCTGATTAATTATCACCACTCATATTTAACACTCCAAACATTACTAAAAATATAATTTTTTAGTCGATTATATTTTAAACATTTTAAATAAAACATTTTGTCAAAAAATAAAATCACAATGAAAAATTCTATATAATAATATTGATAAAAAAATATGAATTTAGAATAGATATTTATTTTTATATTTAAAAAAACAAATAAAAGAAACTATTAAACCAATAACTTCTGCTACTGGTACAGATATCCAAATTCCTGCTTCATTAAATATAAGAGGCAATAATATTAATGATAAAGACAAAAATAAAAATGTTCTTGAAAAGGAAATAATTCCTGAAATAATTCCATTACCAAGGGCGGTAAAGAAACTTGAAGCAAATACTGATATCCCAAAAATCAATAATGATGGTGCATAGTACTTATAATTACTTATTACAATATTATATACATTATCATTATTATTTGAAAATAAACTAGTTACTGGATATATTAAACCAAATGATGCTGTAAAAGCTATTACTGAAATACCAATTATAATCATTAAGCTTCTACTATAAATATATTTTAATTGATTCTTATCATTACATCCATACTTATATGATATTACAGGAGCTATTCCAGTAGAATACCCAAAATATATGGCAGAAATTAAAAATTGAAAATATAGAATAATTGTGATTGCAGAAACACCATCTTCAGAATAAAACTTCATGCATTGCATATTAAATAAAAATGTTGTAATTGCATTGGCTAAATTCGTGATCATTTCTGAAGAACCATTTAAGATAGCACTTCTTATATTTCTAAAATCAATCTTAAATTTTACAAAATATAAAGTTCCTTTTCTATTAAAACTAAAATATATTAATCCTGTAACTGATGGCACCATACAAGCAATTACAGTACCTAATGCAGCACCACTAATACCCATACTAAATAAATCTAAAAATACAAAATCTAATCCTATATTTGTAATACCTGCTAGAATAATCAAAAATAATCCTAATTTAGGACGACTGGCAGTAACAAAAAGAGTTTGAAAAGCATTTTGTAGAAAAATAAAAGGAAGCATTGAAAGATATATTCTAAAATATTCTAAAGCGAAAGGCTTTTGAAGATCACTAGCCCCTAATAAGTATACTATTTGTTCCTGAAATACCAATCCAATTAATAGCATTAATATGGCTACAAATATTTCAAATACTACAAATAATGTAAATAATGATTTAGCCTTTTCATTTTCATTTTCTCCTAAATATCTTGCGACAATAGCACTACCTCCTGTTGCAATCATAATTGCTAAACCTATACATAAGCATTGAAATGGAAAAATTATATTTAATGCTCCTAATGCTAAAGTACCAACATAATTAGAAATAAATATTCCATCAATAATTGTATATAATGAAAAAAACATCATCATAATTACACTAGGGATAGTAAATTTAAGAATCTCCTTAATATTAAATTTTTTTGATAATGCCGTATCCATAAAAAAACCTCAAATTCTAAATATAACCAATTATTAATATTATATGTTTATTATTTAATTATTATTCTATCATAATATATAAACAAAAGGAAGGCATACCTCCCTTTTACTCAATACTATAGCTACCATTAAAATTATAAGCTTCAACAATTATAATATAATCTCCAGCTTCAAGTCCAACTTTAAAACTAGAGGTAGGTAAATCATTACTCTTATAAAAATATTCTTTTTTATCAATTGATGTAATATTTATAGAAATAATTCCATCATTTTTGTTTATTTCAATAGAAATTTCATCATTTGACTTTAATGAAATTTCTCTTTCTTCAATACCATTATATATAACTTCACCATTTATTATTGTAGTTGTCATATTTTTAGAATTATTACATGCAGAAAGTATAATAACAACTAAGATGCTTAAAAATAGAAATAATTTTTTCATAACTAAACCTCCTTCTTTTGCTTGATATATTCTAGCACTAATGAAAATAAATGTCAAAATAATAATTAATGTAAATCATACTTGAAAAGTATTTATTTTAAGTCTATAATGGATATAAATGTGTTTGACTAATAAAATTATAATTAGACTTAATAGCATAAATATTATTTCGAAGAGGATTAATAATGAAAAAACTACTACTAGAAAATAAAAAAAAGATTCTAAAAATATTATTCATTATAGTAAGCCTATTAATAATATCTTTAATTACATTAATTATTTTAAGATGCTTCAATATTATTAATTTTGAAGGTGGTTTTAATTTCAATCAAGAATTATTTGGAGCGCTATCTAATACTTGGTATGGTTCAATTATATTTGTACTACTTCAAACTGTACTAACTATTTTATTATGTATTGTGCCAGGAGTATCAATGGCATTTATAATTCTATCAACAACTATTTTTTCTAATCCAGTACAAGCATTCTTTTTATCATTTGCAAGTGTAATGATTTCAAGCCTTTCAATGTATTTATTAGGAAGATTTGGTGGTTATAAACTTTGCACAAAAATACTAGGCGAAAAGGAATGTGAAGAAGCTTCAGAATTGTTTAATAAATATGGAGCAATCTATTTTCCACTTATGATGTTATTTCCATTATTTCCAGATGATGCTTTAGTAATGATTGCAGGAACCATTAAAATGCGTTTAAAATTCTTTATTCCTTCAATTATTATTGGTAGAGGTATCGGTATTGCAACAATAGTATTTGGATTAAAAATAATACCATTTGATTCATTTAATTCAATCTATGATTGGATTGTTTGTATTACAGTCTTTGCCTTCTGGATATTAATGGTATTCAAATTAGCTAATAAATTTAATAAATATTTAGAAAAACATCATCAAAAGAAAAAGGATGATGAAGAAAAATAGGATCAAAGCTTTAATTAGGTAACTCTTAATTAAAGCTTTTTTAATATAATAATAATTCAGTATAATAACTAATACAACTATAATGTATTTAGAAAATGAAATTGAGTCATTTATAAGAAAATCCTTAATAGAAAATTGAACCACTTATAAAAAAATATCCTTACTAATAGTAGTAAGGAATTAAAAGGAATGATAAATATCATAAATAATGAAGTGATAGTAAGATATCTAAGTGGTGAATCAAAAAGAGCAAAGTCACTTGCTCTCATTTATAAAAACTAATCTATTATCTTTAAAATAATTCTTTATTCTTTTGCAATTACTTAAATATGATAAATAGCTTCTTACAGTTGATAGAATTAGCATATATTTATTATAAGAAATTCTTAAATTATAATAATTAAATATATGAGTTGCACATTCTGTACAGTTATGTTCTTCTTTAAGAAAATCTAATAATACATTTTCTATTTCTAATATCTTATTCTTATTAAACTCTACTACTGGTTTTATATTAGTTGTAGCTTCACTATGTGATGGTACAACCATCTTACCATCTAAAGACTCTACAAAGTTTAATGAATTAAGGTATCCCTTTACATCATATATTAATAATATATGTGCTCTTTCTACTAAATCTATAGAGCCTAAGGTATCTGCTACAAAATACACATCATCCGGTGTTTTAATACCAACCATACCCCAGTGATGACCAGGTAAGTGAAACCATTCTATACATAATGGTAATTCCTCCATACCATAGATTTCATCATTCATATCGATATGCATTAATTTTCCATCATATTCATCTAGTGGATATCCACCATATAAAAAACCAATATCTAGCTTAGGATCTCTAAAAAAACCTCTTTCTACTTTAGATGTAATCATCTTACAGTGAGTTTTATTGTAAATATATTCCCAGCCACCTGCATGATCAGCATGACAATGAGAAAATACTAAATACTTGATATTCATATTATTATTTTTTAAGGTTTCATAAATTTTAATACCATTTTCTTCTGTTCCGCAGTCAAATAATATAACATCATTATTATTTAATAAATATACACCACAATTTGTTGGTCCATCAATATAATAGGTATTTCCTTTTAGATGATGCAAATCAAACATAATACTCTCCTCATAATAAATAATTAATATAAAGACATTTTTAATTATATCATAATATTATTTTAAATAAGTTATTTTTATTATATTTTTCTATTAGCACCTATTTCAAAATGATATTTTATGATACCTAAATCTAATTTTGTATACATACCAATACCTGCTTTATATGTTACAGTATCATTATTGTATACAATTTTAAATTTTTGTTGGTTCATTGCAGTAGGAGCTAACAAAGCTAATTCAACGCCATTTTTAAACCATTCTGGTGTATTAGTTGAAACATTACTTACTTCTTCAATAGTTTTAGATTTATGGTTTTTTCCTTTATTCTTACCATATCCTATTGAAATTACTACCACTAATTTTTCACCTTTATTTATTGTAAAAGCAGATGGTATTTTTTTATATGACATTGCTACCCAGCATGTATTTAAACCCAATTGTTGAGCTTTTAATACTAATTTTTCACCATAATAACCACATAATTCATCTAAATTTTTACTTTTTTTACCAATTAATGCAATATAATTTTTAACATCAACAAATTTTCCATAATGAGCCATTAAACAATTAAAAGCCTTTGATTCATTTGTAATTAACTGAATATTTAATCCACTTTCTTTATTACACTCTTCTATCTCTTTATTTAATTCAAATACTATTTTTTCATCGATTGGTTTATCATAATACTGACGTACACTATGTCTTTCCTTAATTGCATCTATTATTTCCATTTACATTCTCCTCTTATTCTCTTTCTTCGTTTCAAAACTTGAATGATTACCTTTGTATCTAATAATTTAGAAATAAGTTTTGAAGCTCCAGAAGGCGACATTTTCAAAACATCTGTTATTTCTTTTCTGCCAAAGTATTCAAAATCTTTTAACAGTTATTTTCTAAAAAACTATAAATACCAATATTTTTTTCAACATGATCAATTAATTTATATTTGTGTTCGACTTTGCAATAAAACATAGATTTATCTTGCTATTCAAAATACTCAATTTTTGTTACAACTACTTTATCCCACACTTCCTTAAGTGTAAACCTACCTTTAGAGCTAAAACGGAATAATTTATAATCTTCTTTGAATTTAAATGGAAAACTTACATCTTCACTATGATCTTTTGTTAATATACATGTAATTCTAAAATCAACAATTTTATTTACTGGATATCCTATTTTTTCTTTATAACGTCCAATGCTACAATTTCTATAATGATTATATCCTTCAATATAAAAATCAATTTGCTTGATTTTATCAGGATTATTGATTCCTTCTAAAAATTCATCATATGTCATTTCATTTACTCCTTTATGTTGAATTTAAACATTTTTTCAAAATCATTATAGCATTCATTGCATATCCAATGATAGTTATCTAAAGTGCAATAATGTTTTTTATCTTTGTTTTCTTCTACTTTTTTCCAACAAAAACTGCAATGTTCATGAAACATTTCTGGATCATCTAATGAGTTGATATGTTCTAAAGGAATAACTTCTTTTAACCTAGCAAACAATAAATATGCTTCTTGACCTGTAAGTCTCCAATCATCAGATTTTACTATATTAAAAATCATTTCAATAAACGTAAGAATAAGTGTATCTCTATTAACCTTTGTTACATCACCTAACAATGACATTGGATATGTATTATTATCAAATATTATTTCGCATCTATCAGTAATTATCTTAATATTCATTTTTCCAGAGCAAACAAATTTAATGATAGAATTACCAAAATGCTTATAATCCTTTTTGTATAAGACTAATTGATAACCACTATCAGCTATAATCTCATTAATTCGTGATATCATCATTTGCTCATTTTTCTTTCTTTTGAATAAACACATAATAATCACCGTTCCTTTGTATAATTATAACATAAAAGTCTTATTTATACCATTAATATATAAATCGTTAAAAGGTTCTTAATCGTTAAAAAGTTAAAACTTCAAACGTGTTCGCTTATTATTTTAACATCAGTTTGTAAAACAGCGCCTTAAAAAGAAAAAAAAACCACATTGGGCAAATAAAAGGCATAACGGTGGGACTTGAACACCTTAAAAAAGAAAAAATCTCAACACATTTAATTGTATCAAGATTAGTAGTCTTATATTGCAAAGATGAAACATTTTAATACAAAATTTAAACACTCTATCGTTTTTTTAAAATACCTTATTTTAACAAAATAGAATGCATCAAGATAAATAGGAATTTGTTGAGTTCTTTTTCATGAATTTGAAAAAGTCATTTCTATGCTTTATTTTTTCGCTCATTCAAACAAGATATCATCAAGTTTTGTAATCATATACTCCTGATTGAATATCGAGTTCTCACAATGTGCCTTTCCAAAAAAACAATAATTTTGACTATTCTTATTGTACGCTTTTTAAAAAAATAAAAAACTGTACAATAATATAATTACATATTCATCATAATGCTTCTAATCGATATATTCTATTTTATTCTACTTCAAGACCAATTGTTTTTATTTAATAACCTTTTAATATTCTATCCTAAAAACGATAATTTGTATACACAGCAGCAACAAAGAAATCAGCCCTTACGAATGATTCTTGATGTTATTTAATAACTTCATAGCCATTCTTGAATTTAAAGGTTATTGTTTCATCTACGTGAGCTATTCATTCATCAATAAGTGTAAGACATAACTCATTAGACCATTCTAGTAAAACTGTATCAGCTTCTGTCATTTTCTGAAGGATAGCTTCCAGTTTTTTTTCTTGCCGTCTTTTGAAGTCTTTAATCTTCAAATAACTCTCATTATTTTCTCAAATGATACCTTTCATTTTTTTAATACCCCTATCATTTTTTAGAAGCAACTTTTGTTTTTTTAATGGGTCTATCGTTTTTGAGAAGTTTTATAAAAATTAATAAATCCTGAAGGTTAAACATCAATTTTGCCTAGCGGTTCAGGATTTTGTGTTAATATAGTTCATTCAACTATCAATTCCGGTACTTCAATCTCTATATCAAGGCGTAAAAAAAGGCTTGATACCTTAATTTCATTGTATCAAACCTATGCTTTCAATATGGTGACCAGTATGGGGTTCGAACCCATGAATGTCGCCTTGAGAGGGCGATGTGTTAACCATTTCACCAACTGGCCATTTTATACACGCAATATTGCCGCGTGTATAAGTATATCATAACGAAATTTATAAATCAAGTCTTATTTTAAATATTTTAAGGTTTCATTCACCCTTGAAATTACCTTATCTTTACCTAAAATTTGTATTACAAAATATAAATTAGGACAATTGTTTCTTCCTGCTAAAGCTAGTCTTAAGAAACCTGTAACATCTCCAACATGACCTTTATAAGCTTCTTTGTTTTTCTTCCAAACTTTTACATTATCAGCAAAACCATGACGAACTGATAATTCCTTCATAGAATCAAACCATTCTTCTTCATTTAAAGACATATCTATATTAGAAACATAATCTAATAATACATTTTTAATATCTTCTTTATTAACTAATGGGTTCCATTCTAATTGAGACTTATCAATTTGATTATAAATATCATCATAGAAGAAATTAATAATTGGGAAAATATCAGAATATTTAGCATAATCCTTTCTTGGTTTTTCCTTTTCTCTTTCAATATTTAATATTGAAATAAAAAATGGTTCATTTGCTATAATTCTATTATAAAAGTCAACATTATAGATTTTAGCCCATTCCTTGACTTCTTCAGATAATACTGTAGCTTTTTTATAAGCAATTCTTTCTTTAGAGATATTTTGAACCTTAGCTAAATCAAATAAAGCTCCATCTAAACTCATCTTATCAAAAGATAATTTAAAATCATAATAATCCTTATCTAAGTTTTCATTTCTCCAAGCTTCATAATTAGAATTAGCTATTGTTAATAAGTATTCAATAAATCCATATTTTGGATAACCTTCCTCAAGGAAATAGCTAACTGCAGCTTCTAAATCCTTTCTCTTTGAAAGCTTTCTTCTATTACCATTTTCAACCTTCATAATAACTGGTAAATGAGCATATTTTGGTCTTTCGAAACCTAATGTATCAAATAATTCAAGATGAATAGGAAGACTAGATAACCACTCCTCACCACGAGTTATATGAGTAGTACGCATAAAATGATCATCACACAAATGAGCGAAATGATAAGTAGGTAATCCATCACTTTTTAATATTACGATATCCTGATCATTTTCAGTTAATTCTAAATCTCCTTTAATTTCATCATGGAAGAATATTTTATTATTATGATCTCCCATTGATTTAAATCTAATAATATATGGATCTCCATTTTCTATTTTTTTAATTGCCTCATCTACCGGAAAATCTCTATATTTTGCATATTTTCCGTAATATCCTGGGATTTCCTTATTAGCTTCTTGTTCTTTACGTAATTCATTTAATTCTTCTGGAGTACAAAAGCATGGATAAGCTCTTCCAATAGATATTAAATGTTTAATAACAGTATTATATATTAAAGAACGATTTGATTGTTTATATGGTCCATAATTACCAATTTCTAATGAATCTGATATATAGCCCTCATCTGGAATTACATCAAATACCTTTAATTGTTCAATTAATGATTCTCCTGAGCCTTCTATTTCTCTTTTAGTATCAGTATCCTCAAGTCTTATATAAAACACTCCTCCACTTTGTTTTGCAAATCTTGCTGAAACAAGTGATGTAAATAAGCTTCCTGTATGTAAAAATCCTGTTGGAGATGGAGCGAATCTTGTAACCATTGCCCCTTCAGGTAAATCTCTTTTAGGATATTTTTTTTCTAAATCATCTATTGTAAGATTTATATCCTTAAATATTAAATTAGCTAAATCAATATAATTTGCCATAATTAGCACCTCTTTCAAACACTATATAAATTATATCAAAGAATAATATTTTTTCAAGAAAAAAGAGGCCAAATGGCCTCTAATATATTAAATATAGTATCTATATTGTATTACTGGGACAGCTACTGTCATTGAATTATTATTTCTAATAATTTCAAATTCTATCACATCACCTAATGATAATGGATAAGCATATAGGAATGAATATAAATCACTGCTACTTGAAAAAGTAGTAATATTAATATCAGTTTTATTTTTATCCTTAAAATCAATTGTGATTGATGAAATAATATCTTGATATTGTAATTCATTTGCGCCTGTTGCAGTTTCATTATTAGATAATGAGCTTATATAGCATACCTTTTTAGATTGGAATCCTGAATGATAATAGCCTTCTGAAATTGTAAAGCCAAATTCATAATCATTTAAGACATATCCAGTTTCCCATTTTTTATTATTAATATCATATTTAGCTGTATCTAGTAAAGCAAATACAGCCTCTTTAACTTGATTAATTGGAATTGCAAAGCCTAAGCCTTCTATTCCTGTAGATGAATATTTAGCATTAACTATTCCTATTAATGCACCCTTAGTATTAAATAAACCTCCTCCTGAATTACCTGAATTAATCGCAACATCAGTTTGAATTAATGTTCTTTTTGTATAATTATCAACATTAATTTCTCTATTAACATATGAAACAATACCAGTTGAAACACTTCCAGGAAGAGTACCTAATGGATTTCCAATACATACAACCTCACTTCCTAATTTCAATTTATCTGAATCATCAAAAAATGGAGCATAGGTTAAATTATTTGTTTCTTCTATTGACATTACTGCAATATCATAATCCTCATACCCACCTACAAGCTTAGCATCATAAATACTTCCATCTGATAATGTCACAGAAAAAACACTAGCATTATCAATAACGTGAAAGCAAGTAACTATATAGCTTAAGCCTAGTGAGGAATCACTTGAAAACAATACTCCACTTCCAGCCCCTATAGCAGATGCTGAGGTTGCTGTTATAGCAACAACAGAATCATATATTGCATCAACTGTATTAGTTACATCTGTCTCTGGTGAGGTTTCATTTGTCTCATCTATTTCATAGCTAGGTACCATATATTCTGCATTTTCATTAGTAGTCCCTGTAGGAATTTTATTATCTCCTTCAATAGAAGAACCTTGATTAATTAATCCACTATTAGAAGAAGTATTATCAATTGAATCTAAATTATTTCCACATCCTACTAATGCTAAGCCACTTGCCATTACACCTAATAATCCTATAATCTTTCTCATGTTATGCACTTCCTTTATCAAAATACATATTAGATTATAGAATTAAATTATGGGATAATTTTGTGATAAAAATAAAAAAGTATAATTTATTTTTGGCAAATTATACTTTCTTATTTACTATCTTACTTAAAATATCTATCTAATAGACCCTTGAATGCTCTACCATGACGAGCTTCATCTCTACCCATTTCATGAACAGTATCATGAATTGCATCAAGATTTAATTTCTTAGCACGTGTAGCTAAATCAAGCTTACCAGCAGTTGCACCATTTTCAGCAGCAACACGAAGTTCAAGATTTTTCTTTGTAGATGGAGTTACAACCTCACCTAATAATTCAGCAAACTTAGCTGCATGTTCAGCTTCTTCCCAAGCTGCCTTTTCATAATACATACCTACTTCAGGATATCCTTCTCTAAAAGCTACTCTAGCCATTGCTAAATACATACCAACCTCACAACATTCACCATTAAAGTTAGCTCTTAAATCTTCTTTAATATCCTCTGGTGCATCACTAGCAACACCTAAAACATGCTCACAAGCCCAACTCATTTCTGTCATTTCCTCAAACTTGCTTGCAGGAGCCTTACATTGAGGGCATCTATAATCCTCAGGTAAACTATCTCCTTCATAAACATAACCACAAACCTTACATACGTACTTCTTCATTTTCTTTATCTCCTTTTCTATTTTTTAAACAATTATGGCAAACTCCATAAAACACAATATCACAATCAGTAACATTCTCATTAGATATCCTATTTAAATTTACTATATCATCAGGAATATCTTCTACTGGTATATCAAATATGCTATTGCATTCTTTGCATTGATAATGGTAATGCTTTTCTTTAACTGTTTCATAAACATCTATGTTAGAAAGTTTAATCTTTTTTATCTTTTTATCCATAGATAAAATATTTAAATTTCTATAAATTGAAGCTAAAGAAATATCATTATGATTTCCCATAATCTCAAGAATTAATTCCTCTGAGGTAATATGGCCCTTAGCATTAATTGTTTCATATACAATTTGTTTTTGATTTGTATTTCTTCTTATCATATTTACCTCTTATTAAGAATAATTCTTAATTAAATTATATTATTATTTTATTATATTGTCAATATTTATTACTCTAAAAGCTCTAAAATATCATTTTTAGTAAGTTTAATTTTAGTCTCATCAGAAGAAACTATACTATCTGCTAAATCCTTTTTAATATTTTGAAGCATTAATACTTTTTCTTCTATTGTATCCTTGCAAATAAGTTTAACAACATTTACATTCTTTGTTTGTCCTATTCTATAAGCTCTATCTGTTGCTTGAGCCTCAGCACTACTATTCCACCATGGATCAAGATGTATAACCATATCAGCACCTATTAAATTTAATCCAGTACCACCAGCCTTAAGTGAAATTAAAAATACTTTATTATCAACATTATTATTAAATTCTTCCACCATTTCAAGTCTAACTTTTGCCTTAGTACTACCATCTAAAATAAAATGCTTTATACCCATTTGTTCAAGCTCTCTAGAAATGATAGGGAAAGATTGTGAAAATTGAGAAAATACTAAAATACGATGTCCGCTTTCTATAGATGATTTAATTAACTCAAGAGCCATATCAATCTTAGTATTGTCAAAATGCTCTTGATAAATAAGCTCTGGGGTAATACATATTTGACGAAGCCTTGTTAGTAATGCCAATATATTATTGCCACCATTTTTAATATCCTCTTTTAGTTGTAAAACATAACCATCATAGATTTCTTTTTGTTTCAATTCCATTTTACAATAATAATAATCTTCAATCTTATCAGGCAAATCAGATAAGACATCTTTTTTAGTTCTTCTTAAAATAAATGGAGAAACTCTTTTTTGTAAAATATCTAATGTTTCTTTATCATCATGAATAATTAATGATTCATAACGTGATTTAAAATGAGAATAATTTGATAAGTAGCCTGGCATTAAGAAATCGAAAATACTCCATAAATCAGCAAGTCCATTTTCAATAGGGGTACCAGTTAAAGCAAAATTTATTTCTGATTTAATACTCTTAATTGCTTCACTCTTTTGAGCAAATTGATTTTTAATAAATTGAGCCTCATCTGCAATAACAAATCTAAATTTATTTTTATATAAATTTGCATCTCTTCTTAAGGAATCATATGAGGTTATACATAATGCCTTTTTATTAGAATCAATGTTTAAAATAATAGTTTCTCTTTCTTCAATACTTCCTAATATTAAATGAATTGGACAATTTAATTGCCACTTGCGACATTCATTTTCCCAATTATAAACTAAAGACATTGGGCATACTATTAAGCTTGGAGCTTCTTTTTCATCTGAATCTATAAAGCTAATTATCTCCAATGTTTTTCCAAGTCCCATATCATCAGCTAAAATACCACCAAAATCATAGCTGGCTAAGGTTTTTAACCATTTAAATCCTTCTAATTGATATGGTCTTAATAATGATTTGAAATGAGGATTTGGTTCATATTTACTCTTTTTAAAGTTTTGGATAGTTTGGATCATCTTAATAACTTCATTATCCATACTTAAATTTGTATCTGTACCATTAATAAGTTTTAATAAATAATTCAAGGGTTTTCTAATAGGTTTATTAATGTCTTTAATATTAATATTAAAATCCTCTAAAAAATTATCAATCTTTTTAATTTCTTCATTATCAAGTTCTAAAATAGAATTATCCTTAAGCTTTACAAACTTCTTTTTTTGATGATAAGCTTGAAGCATTGCTTGAATATCTTCTAATGATAATTCAGAATTTTCAAACTTAAAATCTAATAATCCCACATTATAGGATATACTAATATTTGTCTTTGTAGTCTTTTTAGGTTTTATATTCTTAATTGATTCATCAAAATATACCTCTCCAAAAGCCTTTATTGGAGATAAATCAGAGGTTAAAAAACGATATTGAGTATCTAATGTATCAATAACATAAGATTTATTTTTGGATTTAATAAAGAAATAACCTTCAATAATATGAAAATATCCATCTAGTAATTGTTTTAAATAGGGACTATTTTTATCTATTTCCTTACATTGAATTTTAGGTACTAGTTTTATTTGATTTTCAGAATAGGAAAAATATGAATTAATTTTTATATTAGGTATTGGATATTTTTCATAAAAGCTAGTATCAATATTTACTAAATTTTTTATTATTGGCAATACATTAGTAATAAAGCTTCTACTATCCATTTCAATTAATAGGTTTCCATCTACTTGATATAAATAATCATATATTTTACTTTCCATTATTGAGGAATAAGTATACATATATATGTTTTCATCATCAATAAAATAAAAATGATTAACACCACATAGAAATAATGATGCTCCTTCAGGTGCTACTATTGATAGAGCTTTATCAGTCAAAATAAGCTCTGAATCATTTATTGGAATAATATTTCTAATTGTAGATTTTATTTCATCTTTTCCTTTAAAGGCTATATAGGAATCTTTATATAGCTCTAATATTTTTAATAGATGAGATTTTCTAATAGTTACACTTTTTGTAGTATCTTCATTAACTATATTTCTAATGAAGCTATAAAAATCCTTACTAATGTTATCAAAACATTCAAATGAATGAGTAAAGCTTAGTTTTTGTCCATAAGAATAATCAATATTATTTTCAGTCATTTGAATAAATTCTAAAATGTCTTTAATAACATAATCTTTATCATAGCCTATTTTTAGTGATAAATTATATTGATTATTTTCATATTCTATACAGGGAATTAAATGAATTAATCCTGTATAAGGATTAACAGTTTTAAGTCCAACCGATAGGTTATTTAATATATTCTTATGCCATGTATATAACTTTTTATCCAAATATTTTTGATATTCCTGTTCATAATAGCTTCTATCTATTTCACATACTCCTAATGAATATAAAGCTACTATATGAATACATTCTTTAGTTTTATAAAATTGTAAGCATCTACAATCAGAATATAAAATATCAAAATCTAAGCCAATTTCTAAAATAGATTTTTGAATGTTAAATCTATTTAAAAATACCTGAGTAGGAGTTAATATATATTTATCATCTTCTTTCAATATATCTACATAAATACTTGGATTTTCTAAAGCTTTATTTAAAAAATCCATTAATAAATTATTAGAATCATATTTAAATAGAAAATCACTTAATTTCATAAAATTACCTCTCAATACATCTTTTTAATTTTACCATATTTTTATTTATTTTAAAGAGATAATTGATAAAAATGAATAAAAAAAAATTTTAATATCAAACTAATAATAGGTGATTAAAATGAATGAAATAAATAGATGTAATCCTAATGACGAATTGACAAATAGATCAATGAACAATCAATTAGGAAGTAAAATGTCAATTGGAAAGAAAAAAGAAAAAAATAAAAGAAAAAGAAAAAATAATATTTAAAATAGTATAAAATTAGATTATAATATGAGTAATTACTTACTTTGAGGTGTATTATGTCATTATTAGAATCTGGAGAAAATTATTTAGAAGCAATATTAATGCTAATAAAAATACAAAAGGATGTTCACGCAATTGATGTAGCTACTCATTTAGGCTATTCTAAGCCATCAGTTTCCATAGCTTTAAAAAAGCTATGTAATGATGGATATATAATAATAGATAATAATAGTCATATTCATTTTACTGAAGAAGGCGAAGCTATTGCGAATAAAATATATGAGCGTCATGTAATTCTAACTGAAGCCTTTAAAAGATTAGGAGTGTCTGCAAAAACTGCTGAAGAGGATGCATGCAAAATTGAACATGATTTATCTGATGAGACCTTTGAGGCTATTAAAAAACATTTTAACAAATATGATTTGAAATAATATAAAAACTAGGCAATCCTATCATAATTAATGATAAAACCAATAGCCTAGTTTTTTATTTTATGAATTTTCTTTATTAATTAGTATAATTTCTACTTCTTTATTAATAACTTTTTTATTATTATCTATTGAACTTGTTATAAATACATTACTACCAATTATTGTATTATTACCTATTACAGTATCACCACCAAGAATGGCAGCTCCTGAATAAATAGTTACATAATTTCCAATTGTTGGATGTCTTGTTTCTCCCTTTAAGAGTTGCCCTCTTCCAAGAGAAAGAGCACCAAGAGTAACTCCCTGATAAATCTTAACATGATGATCAATAACTGTTGTTTCGCCAATAACTATTCCAGTTCCATGATCAATAAAAAAATAATTATCTATTGTAGCACCAGGATGAATGTCAATTTTTGTTTTACTATGAGCATATTCAGAAATTATTCTCGCTTCTCTCTTCAAATCCAACAAATATAAAATATGTGCTATCCTATAATAGATTATCACATATACTCCTGGATAAGAAATAAAGGCTTATTCTGCGCTATTACAAGCTGGATCACTATCATAAGTCATCTATATATCTGAAAGTAATATTGAATAAATATTGTCTAACATGTTAAAAAAGTAATCTTCTTTTTCCATATCATTACTTATATAATTACTAAAATAAAAATGACAGGTTTTTTTAATAAATCGATATTATTTATTTCATGATAATAATTAGGAAACAATAAATCTTTTATTAATGAAGCAAATTCTTGAATTTTTTCCATATTAGGAATATCACTAAAGAATACATATTTTATTTCCATGAATATCGTTCTCCTGAATCTGGAAAAATCATTAAGATTTTTTTATTTTTAAATAAATTCTTCTTTTATTATCTAAAAATTTTTAATATTTAAATATCAAAAGATTTGACATGAATTAAACTATGATAATCATAATAATATAATATGCAATTTAATCTGTAAAATATTTTTAAGAAAAAAATATTTTAAAATAAAAAAAAGTCCAAGAAAAATCTTGAACTAAAATTGTTTAGATGGTGACCCGTACGGGGTTCGAACCCATAAGTGCATGCGTGAAAGGCATGTGTGTTAACCGTTTCACCAACGGGCCATCTATATAAATGAGCTATCGCAAGCTCAACCTTGGTTATGCATAAGCATAACATAAAAATGGCGCCCGCTGTAAGACTCGAACTTACGACACCTTGATTAACAGTCAAGTGCT